>JAPLAV010000095.1 GCA_026393095.1 Actinomycetota bacterium
TGCTAAATCCTTGTTTTCATTTCTAACTTCTAAAAGAGTGTGATCAGGTTTAAAGCCAACAGGAAATGGATCAATGCCTTGGGATTGAATCCTGGCCAGTTTTTCTCGACGGATTTGTTCTTGTTCGTTTAAATCGTCAATGGCATCGTTACTCATAGAAAACTAGACTACTTGTTCTTTTCGAAAACTAACCGTAAGCCTTCCAAGGTCAAGTCTGGTTCGTGATGAGTAATAGTGCTGGATTCTTCAACAACTAACGGAGCAAGACCACCAGTTGCAACAACTGCTTTTACTGGACCAATTTCAGCAATAATTCTTTGCAAAATTCCATCAACTTGACCAGCAAATCCATAAAGAGCACCAGATTGCAAAGCCTCGACGGTATTTTTTCCTATCACGCTTCTTGGTTTAACAAATTCAACTTTTCTTAATTGGGCAGCTCGATTAGCTAATGCATCCAATGAAATCTCAATTCCTGGAGCAAGTGCTCCGCCCAGGAATTCTCCTTTTTTGCTGACCACATCAAAGTTTGTTGATGTTCCAAAGTCAACCACTACAGAAGGACCACCATGTCTTTCAAAGACTGCTAAAGAATTTGCGATTCGATCAGCACCAACTTCTTTAGGGTTATCAGTAATTATTGGTACACCTGTTTTTGTTCCAGGTTCAATGATCACAGTTTTTGTGTCTGGGAAATATCTTTCTAACATCCAACGCATTTCTCTTAAAACAGAAGGAACGGTTGAACAAAGAGAAATTCCTGTGACTTTGGGTTGATCTTTTAGTAATCCATTAAAAGTTAAAATCAATTCATCAGCTGTTGAATTGGCATCAGTTTTTGTTCGCCAATGTTGAATGAGTTTTTCATTGTCATAAAGACCTAAGACTGTGTTGGTATTGCCAACATCAATTGCTAATAACATTTAATCTCCTAGCAACTCCAAATTAGTTCGCATATTTAGCGAACAGTTCTCAGGTCACCACCTATATCCAACACGGGGGCTGAGTGGGTTAATGCACCCACGGCTAGAAAGTCCACACCAGTTTCAGCAATTTTGCGGGCATTTTCCAAAGTTATGCCACCACTTGCTTCTAACTTTGCTTTTTTGTTAACAGTCACTACTGCTTTTTTAAGATCCTCAATACTGAAATTATCAAGCAGAATTAATTTGGCTTCTACCGCTAAAGCTTCGTTAAGTTGATCTAAATTATCAACTTCTATTTCAAAATCTAGTTCTGGAAATTTATCTTTAACTTTTTCGACAGCACTTTTTATTGAACCAGATGCAACTATGTGATTATCTTTTATTAACGCTTGATCATTAAGGCTCATTCGATGATTTGTGCCACCGCCTGCTTTAACTGCATATTTTTCTAGAAGTCTTAATCCTGGAGTAGTTTTTCTGGTATCTCGAACCTTGGCATTTGTTCCCGATATTTCGTTTACCCATTTATTGGTAGTTGTTGCAATTCCACTTAAGTGACCTAAGAAATTTAATGCAGTTCTTTCAGCCGTTAGCAATTCAATTGTGGAGCCTTTGGCAGTTAGCAAGCAGGTATTAGCATCAACTTTCTTACCATCTTCAACGCATAACTCAATATCCATTTTTTTACTTGCAACTGACAAAAAAACTAGAGCTACAATATTAATTCCTGCAATTACACCTGGTGATCGTGTGACTAAATCTAATTCAGAAATTTGAATTTCAGGAATTGTGGCAAGTGAAGTTACATCCGTGCCACCCATTAAATCTTCAGAAATTGCTAAATCAACTAATGCCTGAACTAGTTCTGGTTCAAGTCCATTGCTACGCAAATTTTCATAAACTTGCTCTTTAGAGGTCATCATTTAATTCTTCCCGATTGTTTTTTCTGAAAGCTCTAATTTACCTTCATTTAGTTTTCCTTGAATTCTTACAAGCCATCTAGAGTCATTTCTTTCAGGAAAATCTGATCTCCAATGAGAGCCTCTGCTTTCCTCTCTTCGTAAAGCAGCATTTGAAAGAAAACTGGAAACGGTCAGCAAATTAGTTGCTTCCCAACTTTGGGTGGAAGATAACTTGGTGGTTTTCTTAGCAAGTTCTGAGAGTTTATCGATTGTTTTATTTAGCCCTGTTGCGTTTCTCACCGCACCTGCACCAGTTGTGGTGGTTTCAGTTATGTCTTTTCTAACTTTTCCATCAATGAGATTTGTCGGGATATTTTCAATTAATGGTTCACTTTGCTTTGGTAAATCTGTTAAATGATTAGCCACTCGTTCTGCTACAACTAAACCTTCAAGCAAACTATTTGAAGCTAAGCGATTTGCTCCGTGAACTCCAGTATTGGCGCATTCTCCAACTGCAAATAATCCTGGAATATCAGTTTTTCCAGTCATGTCGGAAACAACTCCACCGGATGCATAATGCGCTGCAGGAACCACAGGAATTAGATCCACTAATGGATCAATCCCGATTTTTCTGCAACTAGACAAAATGTTAGGAAATCTTTGTAACCAAATATTTTCACCTAATTTTGTGCCATCAAGATAAACAAAAGGTTTGCCACTTTTAATTATTTCTTCATGAACAGCATGGGCAACAACATCTCTTGGTGCTAAATCTTTCATGGGATGAATTGAAGACATAAATGCTTCACCATTTATGTTTCTTAATATTGCACCTTCGCCTCTAATTGCTTCACTAATTAAAGGTTGTGATCCTCTGGAATCAGAACCGCTCCATAAAACTGTGGGATGAAATTGCACAAATTCTAAATCTGCAACAGTGGCACCTGCTCTTAGTGCCAATGCCACACCATCACCTGTTGCAACTAGTGGATTTGTAGTTTGTTGAAAAACTGCACCAAGTCCACCAGTTGCTAAAACAACTGCGCGGGCCAATGCGGCGCCAACACCGTCAATTTTTCCTTTGCCCATTACGTGCAAAGTAACTCCACAAACTCTTTCGTTTTTATCTTTTAACAAATCAAGAACTAATGCATGTTCAAAAATTCTTACCTTTGGATCAGCCAAAACTTTTGCAACTAAAGCTCGAGAAATTTCTGCTCCTGTTGCATCTCCGCCGGCATGAGCAATGCGATCTCTTCGATGTCCGCCTTCTCTAGTTAAGGCAACGTTTCCAGATGAATCTAAATCAAAAGTTGCGCCTAAATTAATTAATCTTTTAACAGCAGCTGGACCTTCTTGCACAAGAATTCTTACTGATTCTTGATCGCATAAACCAGCGCCTGCTTCCAATGTGTCTTGGAAATGTTGATCTGGCGAATCCCCTGGTCCAAGTGCTGCGGCAATTCCACCTTGGGCCCAAGAAGTAGATCCAGTTGATAAAACATCTTTTGTTAAAAGTAAAACCGATAAGCCTTTATCTCTGGCAGAAAGAGCTGCGGTTAATCCTGCTATCCCAGAACCAATAACTATGACATCAGCATTAATTGTCCAACCAGGATCTGCTGAATTTAACCTTTGTACTAAATCTATTTGTGTCATGACTTTTCCTTTAAAAGAATTGGCATGTTGTCAATTAAGCGAGTATTGCCTAATTTGGCCGCAATAAGAATTCTACCCACGACTCCTGGAATTAATTCATTTAGTTCATTATTTAGGATCTCGACATATTCAATTTCAATTAGGTTTGACTTAGAGATTATTTCTTTCACACTTTCTTTAATTTCTGGTAGATCAGCACCTTTACTTGCTAGTAAAACACCATGCTTAAGAGCATCTGGAATAAGATGAGCAACATTTCTTTGATCTGAAGACAGATAAACGTTTCGACTTGAAAGTGCTAATCCATCAAAATCTCTTTTTGTAGGAACAGCCAAGATACCAATTTGAGGTTCTCTTTTTTTAGCCATCTCGGAGATAAAAACTAATTGCTGAAAATCTTTTTCGCCAAAGACCGCAATATTTGGTTGGACGATATTGAATAAACGTGTCACAACTTCAAGTACAGCAGCAAAATGTCCTGACCTACTTTTTCCTTCCAATATTTCAAATCGCGGATCAGTTTCAATATCCATTGGCCACTGACCTGGGTAAACATCTTCAACACTGGGAGCCCACAAAATATGTGCACCTGCACTACGCGCAACTTTCAAATCTTGCTCAATGTTTCTTGGATACTTTTCAAAATCTTCATTTTGGCCAAATTGTTTTGGATTAACAAAATCACTTACGACGACACAACCGTCTTTGCCTACAAATTCTTTTCCAGCTGCAATTAATGTGGCATGACCATCATGAAGAGCTCCCATGGTTGGAACAAGGCAAATGTTGCTTCCTAAACCATTCATCGCTAAACGAAGTTCAGAATTGCCATGAACTAATTGAGTCATGCCCAAACTCTATTCTTTAAGCAAAAGAAGCGTTGTCGCCCGGTTTATCATCTGAATCTTTTATTCTACAAATCTTTTCTAACCACAGCGAGAGTCCTAACAAAACAGCACTTAAAGCAATGATTGCCAAAGAAACACTAAATCGAGACCTTATTGGTGAAAGATCAATATTGGGTAAAAAATTTAAAACTGCACCTACATAAAAACCTAGAATTAAAGATGCGGCTCTACTGCCTGCAAAAGCTAATGCCACAGTTCTTGCTGCAACTAATGGATGTGGCGGACTTTTTCGTTTTGAAATATCTTGATTCTTTTCTCTTGCGTCTTTCAACCGATTCTTAAAAATTACAATCCAATAAAGAAGGGTTAGATTTAAAAGCAATAAAGCAATAACTGTATTTGAACTGACTGGAATGTACGTTGCGGTTATGTTTTCATAAATATTTGGAATTAAGTAGCCAACAATTGCCGCAATTAAGATAAAACTCAAAATATTTTTGAGTGTTGTTGGTTTCATCCATTTGCCAATCTATTTGGAAAAAGATTAACTCCTGAACAATCTAAATCTTTGAGAAACTCCTGAATTTCTGTGTTTCCGATCCTAGCGCCGGGTTCAATTTCTAACCAAGGCTTAATAACAAAACATCTTTCATGCGCCCGAGGATGCGGAAGGACTAAATTTTCTAAATTAATAGTTTGATCTTCAAACCAGATTAAATCTAAATCAATTGTTCTAGGTCCCCATGCGATTTCTCGTTGTCTGCCCAGATTTAACTCAATAAGTAAAAGTTTGAGTAAAAGTTCATCAGCTTCTAATTCTGTGTTCAAACTAATTACCGCATTTAGATAATTTCCTTGCTCTGGTCCACCAACTGGCAGAGTCTCATAAACACTAGATATTTTAGAAACTTTTATTTCTTTTGATGAATTGATTTCATTTACTGCTTTTTGCAAGTAATCAAATCGATCACCCAAATTAGAGCCCAGGGCGACTACGGCTTTCATTTGCGTCTTTCCACGCTTACGCTTACATCTTTAAATTCCATATCAATTGGAGCCTGGGGTTTATGTAATGTAACTTTCACAGAATTTACTTTAAAATTATTCAAGATTTGTTGTGCGATTTCATCAGCAACTTTTTCAATCAAATTCTTTGGTTCACCTTCAACGATTGATTTGATTAAAATCGCTATCGCGCCATAATCAATGGCATCTTCGATGAAATCTGTTTGAACAGCTTTAGCGGTGTCGTATTCAAATTCAACATCAACAATAAATTCTTGTCCTTCTTTTTTTTCATGTTCAAAAACTCCATGAAAGCCAAAGGCTTCTATTCCAGTAATTGATACTTTGTCAATTGCCATTAAATATCCTCAAGTTGATTAGTAACTTTAACCGCAGCCACACTTCCGGCTACATCATGTACTCGAACTGCCCATGCCCCATTCAAAGAAGCATATGAACTAATTGCTGACGTTGCTAAATCTCTATCTTTTGGATCTGTTGAACCTTTAGGAAATGCAAAATCAGCTAGAAATCTTTTTCGAGAAGCTCCGATATAGATTGGTAAATCTAGCGAATGTAATTTGCTTATTTCTTTAAGTATTTGCCAATTATGTTCTGGCTTTTTTGCAAAACCTAAACCTGGATCAATCACTATTTTATTTCTATTTATTCCTACTTTTGTAGCTTTTTCAATTTGTAGTTTTATTTCATTTATAACTTCTTCAACAACATTTTGGTAATTTGCCAATTCGTCCATAACTGTGGAGTGTCCTCGCCAATGCATCAATACATATGGCACATCTAAGCCAGCTACTGTTTTGTGCATATTGTCATCTGCTAAACCACCACTGACATCATTAACAATTTGTGCACCAGCTTTTACTGCTAGTTCTGCGGTTTGACTTCTCATAGTGTCAATGCTTGTGATAATTCCTAGATTAGTTAATTCTTCAATTACTGGAATAACTCTTTTTTGTTCTTCAATATTTTCAATTCGAGAAGCACCTGGCTTTGTTGATTCTCCACCTACGTCAATTAGATCGGCACCTTGTGCGATTAATTGTTTTGCATGATTTATGGCTGTTGTTGTATCTGTAAATAAACCACCATCAGAAAATGAATCTGGTGTTACGTTTAAAACACCAACTACTAAGCATCTTTTTTGGTTAGCCAATTCTTTCGAAAGACCTGCAGGTTGGCGGCGTGAGCCTTGCATCATGAGTTATGAGAAATAAGTGTTAAAGCTTCATGTCTTAAGGCAGGATCTTGTAGATTTCCCCGCACCACAGATGTTGTTGTTTTGGAACCAGGTTTGCTAACTCCACGCATACTCATACAGAAATGTTCACATTCAATTACCACAATTACTCCATGTGGTTTAAGAATTCGCATTAAAGCATCAGCTACTTGAGAAGTTAATCTTTCTTGCACTTGTGGTCTCTTGGCATAAACATCAATTAAGCGGGCAAGTTTAGATAAACCAGTTATTTGACCGTTGTTGTTAGGGATGTAGCCCACACTTGCTTTACCCACGAATGGCAATAAGTGATGTTCACAAACTGAGAAAATATCTATGTTTTTAACTATTACTAATTCGTTGTGGTTTAAATCAAAAGTTGTTGCTAAAACTTCTTCTGGTCTTTGATAAAGACCTGAAAACATTTCTTTGTAAGCCCTTGCCACTCGAGCAGGAGTGTCTTGCAAACCATCTCGATCTGGATCTTCGCCAATCGCAATAATAATTTCTCTTATTGCGTTTTCTATTTTTTGTTGATCAAAGCCTTGTCGCTGCGCTGGATCTATATCTGCAAGGGGATCTGCAGTGGGGCTGATGCGAGTTTTTTCATTCATGATGAAATGTTTTTACTTTTTAGGTTTTTTAACTTCGTTGGCAACTGCTTCACCAGATTTAACTGAATCTATTGGGTGTTCCAAAGATGCTTTAGTGTCCTCAGGTTTTACTAAGCGAACAGGTGCTTTCACTGGACCTTTTTTGGAGGGTTTGCGTTTATTTGAACCAGTCCATGCAGGTCTATTGGCACGTCGTTTTAGTTTCTTAAAGATTTCTGCTACTTCTTCTTTGTCCAGAGTTTCTTTTTCAAGTAATTCCACAACTAATTTGTCAAGAATTGGTCTATTTAAATCAAGAAGTGCATAAGCTTCGTGATGAGCATTATCAATAAGTTTTCTAACTTCTTCATCAATTGCTGCTGCTACATCTTCTGAGTAATCTCTTTGATGATTTAAATCTCTACCTAAGAAAACGTCTCTGCCTTCGGTGCCGTATTTAATTGCACCCAATCTTTCAGTCATTCCGTATTGAGTAACCATGGCTTTTGCAACACTAGTTGCTTTTTCAATGTCATTTGATGCACCAGTTGTTGGATCGTGAAAGACCATTTCTTCAGCAGCACGTCCACCCAACATATAAGCAAGTTGATCAAGCATTTGATTTCTTGTTGTTGAGTAAGTGTCTTGTTCTGGTAAAACCATGGTGTAACCAAGAGCTCTTCCTCTTGGCAAGATTGTAATTTTATGAACTGGATCAGTATTTGGAAGTGCAGCAGCAACTAAAGCGTGGCCGCCCTCGTGATAAGCAGTTATTAATCTTTCCTTGTCATTCATTAATCGGGTTCGTTTTTGTGGACCAGCTATAACGCGATCAATTGCTTCATCAACAATTAAGGAGTCAATAAATTTCTTACCTGTGCGTGCAGTTAATAGTGCTGCTTCATTAAGAACATTTGCTAAATCTGCACCAGTAAAGCCAGGTGTTCTTTTAGCAAAGTCGTGCAGATTTACATCATCTGCAATTGGTTTGCCCTTAGCGTGAACTTGTAAAATCTTTTCGCGACCTTTTAAGTCTGGTCTTTCAACTGCGATTTGACGATCAAATCTTCCAGGGCGAAGTAATGCTGGATCTAAAACATCTGGTCTGTTAGTTGCAGCAATCAAAATAACTCCGACGTTTACATCAAAGCCATCCATCTCAACTAGTAATTGATTTAAAGTTTGTTCACGTTCATCGTGACCGCCACCTAAACCAGCGCCACGTTGTCTTCCCACTGCGTCAATTTCATCAACGAAAATAATTGCAGGGGCTGCTGCTTTTGCTTGTTCAAACAAATCTCTAACTCGACTTGCACCAACACCAACAAACATTTCCACAAAGTCTGAACCTGAAATTGAAAAGAATGGAACACCGGCTTCACCAGCTACTGCTCTTGCTAAAAGAGTTTTACCAGTTCCTGGAGGTCCATAAAGTAAAACACCTTTAGGAATCTTTGCTCCGACTGCTTGAAATTTTGCAGGTTCAGCTAAGAACTCTTTTATTTCTTCTAATTCTTCAACTGCTTCTTCTGCACCGGCAACATCAGCAAAAGTGGTCTTAGGCATGTCTTTGTTAATTGAACGTGCTTTTGCTTTACCAAAATTTAGAACTCGATTTCCACCTTGCATTTGGCCCATAAAGAAAAATAGTAAGAAGATAACTAGCGCAATAGGCAGAAGTGAGAAAAGAAGGTTAACTAAAAAGTTATCTTTAGGAACTACCGTGTCATAACCATCTTGAGCAATACTTCCTCGTTCAACTTTTGCTTGCAGTAATTCTTGTAGTTGAACACCTTGGCCTGTGATGTAATCGGCTCTTGCTTTTTTGTCATCTTTAAAAACTATTTCAATTCTTTGATCGCGATCAATTAACTTAACACTTTTAACTTGATCTTTTTGTATAGCTAAAACAGCTTGAGAAGTTGTAATAGTTTCTGGTGCAGTTGAAGAAGATAGAACATTACTTCCAAGTAAAACCAGAGTGATGGCAACAGTTATCCAGAAAAATGGACCACGAAAGAATTTAGTTGCTTTCATCTATTTAAGGGGTTTTGAAAACCCCATCCTCCGTAACACGTGGGTGATTGGCAAATTTGCCCTCACCTTTGATTTTACGCGTTAGGACTTTTGGGTGTAGACGTCTGGGTGCAAAATCGCAATTGAACGTAAATTTCGGTACTTCTGTGCGTAATCCAACCCATAGCCAATGACAAATTCGTTTGGAATATCAAATCCCACATATTTGGCTTCTACTGGAATTTTTATCGCATCAGGTTTCCTTAGCAATGTGAAGATTTCAACTGAAGCTGCGCCTCTAGTAGATAAGTTATCTTTCAACCAAGAAAGTGTTAAACCAGAATCTAAAATATCTTCAACGATAAGAACGTGTCTACCTTTTATATCTGTGAAAAGATCTTTTAATATTTTCACCACACCTGTTGAGGTTGTTCCGTGACCATAAGTAGAAATCGCAATCCATTCAATTTCTAATGGAACAGAAATATGTCGGCTTAGATCTGCCATGCAAATGAATGCTCCTCCTAGAACTCCAACCAAGAGAAGGTCTTTGCCTTTGTACTCTTCATCAATTAATTTTGCAATTTCACCAAGTTTTTTATCAATTTGTTCTTCACTAATAACTTCTCTTACTATTTCTTTTTGAATATCTTGGATTTTCATTATTTCCTTAGGAGTTTTAGTGCTTGGATGCTACAAATCTTAATGAGCCATTGACTCTAGTTGCTTGAATGAAACCTGGTAAATCAACATTTCCTTGCCCATGCCAATTCTTAACAAGTGCATCAATAGCCTCAATATGTTCAAATGAAAAAGGTCCTGGGTGAACTCCTGAGGCAATAGCAAAGATTCTTAAGACTCTGGTTCTAATTGCTTCGGGTAGTTTTTCTAATTCTGAGATTTCCAAGCCATTTGTTTTAACATCTTTTTGAGATTCAAAGAATTGTTGTGCAAGTTCCTCAAGTGCTTGGTTATCAAGTCTTAGAAGTTGAGAAGTCTTATCAAGAGAACTAATTGCAGATTCTCCTAAGACTTCAACAATTTTGGGCATCAATTCATGTCTTACTTTTATTCGTAAGAATTGGTGATCAGTATTTGCTGGATCTTGCCAAGCTTTTAGCCCGATTAGATCTAAAGAATCATGAACGAGTTTCTTTCTTAAATGCAAAAATGGTCTTAAGTATTTTCCCGAAACTTGTGCCATTCCGGAAAGTGATTTAGCACCACTTCCTCTGGTTAATCGCATCAAAACAGTTTCTGCTTGATCATCTTGGGTATGAGCTAACAAAATTGCTTGAGCATTAGTTTCATGCAATACGTTTTCGAATGCTTCGTATCGAGCAATTCGTGCTGCTGCTTCTAACCCTTCATGATTTTGTTCTACGTTAACTTTTTTGATGATTACTTCTTGAATTCCTAAATCTTCACATTGTTTTTTTGCATTTAAGGCAACATCGTTTGATTCAGTAATTAATTGATGATCAACAATAATTGCACCAATTTTTAGTTCTAGTCTTTTTCCAACAACTAAAGTGGTCCAGGCTAAAGCTAAAGAGTCAGCACCGCCAGAACACCCAACTAATACGAAATCGCCTGCGTCAAAATCCTTTAATAAGTTTTGTACTGCATTTTGCATTTCAATTGGAGGATTAATCATTTTGTAATCACGCAATTACATTCAGCTAATTTGTTAAGCAAATTATCAATTGCTTCTCTAACATTTTCAGGCTGTTCTACTCTATTGACTAATACTGCAAATGACAGGAAAACGTTATCTTTGGTAGTCACAGTTCCAGCCAAAGTAATTACTCGATTTAAAGATCCAGTCTTTGCTCTAACTACACCTCGACCAGCAGAACCGTCTTCGTCAAATCTTTTTTTCAGTGTGCCCAATCCATAACCAGTTGGAAGTCCTGTAAATACTGACCAAAGGTCAGGAGTAATTGCAATTTCTGGTTTAACCATAAATTTTTGGGTCTCGCCCCGATTTTCTCTTATCACTTCGGGATTCTTAATACTTTTGTAAATTAGTTCACTAAAATCTGAAGGTGAAATTTTATTGGATCTACTCAATCCACTTGCATCAGTAATAACGTTATCCACACTTGAAATTCCTAGCATTTCAACATCTTTTAAAATTAATTCAGTTGCAGCACTGGTAGAAGGATCGTTTTCTGATACTAAAGAAGCAACTCGAGCAATAATTTCAGCATCTTGATTATTTGAAATCATCAAAATATCTTCAAGAATTTGTGATACAGATTTTGAATATTGAATTGATAAATCAAATGCGCCTTCTGGAACAGTTTTTCTAAAGACTAAACCATTTACTTTGATGTTGTTTTTAATTAAATAGAGGGCAAAAGTTTGGCCTGTTGTAATACTTGGATCTACTGGAGCTTGTCCAGGGGCTTTTGGGTCATCTAAATTTAATGCAGAAATTAAATGAATTTCACTGCTCTGGAAATAATTTTCTTCCCAATCTGCAGGTCTTTGCAAGGGTCCTAAGATTGAATCATCAACAAAAACGTTAACTTCAAATACATTGAATTCTTTTAATTTTTGTGCAGTTTCTTTCGCTAAATCTGCTAAATCTGCTTGCGTGGGATTGCTTTCTGTTCCAAGTTGAGGATCTGCGCCACCAACCAAATAAACATTATTGTCAAGGTATTTAACTTTTGTCATAAATCTTGCATCAGGATCAAGTGTGATAGCAGTACTTGCTGCTGAATAAAGTTTTGTTAAAGATGCAGGAAGCATTGAGTTTTGGGCATTGCTTTCAAAAACTATCGAACCATCAGAAATATCTCTTACTGAAATTCCATAACCTGTTGAAAACAGTGGGTTACTAAGTTGACTAGTAATTAGATCTTCAATTTTGGTTTTATCACCCGCTACATATTTTGCTGGCTCAAGAACTGTGCTAGCTAATACGTTATTTTCTACAGCCAAACTTGGAATTGAGCTTGAGGCGGCGAGCAAACAGAGAGCAAGAATAAGTGAAGTTTTCTTTGAACTCATAACTCAATAGTAAGTCACCTTGATCATGTGAGATGTTTGCGTGAGTAATCAAAGACTCATGTGATGAGTACAACGTCAATTTATTGAGCCTTAATGAGCAGACTGGGGCCTTAATGAGCAGACTGCATATGTATATAACAAGATATGCACCATGAACCAATATTCAGCAAGTAAAGACTCATCAAACACATATCTAGACCACAAAGAAGTTGTTCCAATCCTGATTGGACTGATGCTGGGACTATTCCTAGCTGCTCTCGATCAAACAATTGTTGCCACGGCAATTAGAACAATTGGTGACGATCTCAAAGGTTTATCAATTCAAGCTTGGGCAACTACTGCTTATTTGATCACTTCCACAATCACAACTCCGTTATACGGAAAGTTAAGTGACATATTTGGTCGTAAGCCATTATTCGTTTGGGCAATCTCAATTTTCATCGTTGGTTCTGCGATGAGTGCATTTGCTGTATCTATGTATCAATTAGCAGTCTTTAGAGCTATTCAAGGTTTAGGTGCTGGTGGTTTGTTCACTCTTGCCTTAGCAATCATTGGCGATATTGTTCCGCCACGAGAAAGATCAAAGTACCAAGGTTATTTCATCGCAGTGTTTGGTTCTTCAAGTGTGATTGGGCCAATCGTTGGTGGATTTCTTGCTGGACAAGAATCAATTCTTGGATTAACAGGTTGGCGTTGGGTTTTCTTTGTTAACGTGCCAATTGGTTTAGTTGCACTATTTGTTGTTAGCAGAACTCTTCACATTCCAAACTTTCAAAGAGTAGATCACGCTATTGATTGGTGGGGTGCACTCTCTTTAACCACAGGATTAGTTCCTCTTTTGCTAGTTGCACAAGAGGGAAGAATTTGGGGTTGGACAGGTACTAATTCAATTATTTGTTATGTAATTGGAATAGTTAGCTTGCTACTTTTTGTTTATTTTGAAAACAGAATGCAAGATGAAGCATTGCTGCCTCTTCGTTTGTTCAAAGACAAAACATTTTCACTAATTGCAGTAATCGGTGTAATTACCGGTGCGGGCATGTTTGGTGGATTAGCAATGTTGCCACTTTTGGAATTATGAGTGGTTCTATTTTCTCAGGCAGATTAATTTCTAAAACTGGTACTTATAAAAAGTTACCTGTTGCAGGAACAATCATTTTGACCATTTCATTAGCCTTGATGACAACATTTAATGCCGAAACTTCTTATTGGTGGATTGCTGTCTTGTCTTATGCATTTGGAATTGGACTAGGTGGTGTGTTGCAACCATTAGTAATTGCAGTTCAAAATGCAGTTTCTATGAAAGATCTAGGTGTTGCAACTTCTTCAGTTACCTTGTTTAGACAACTTGGAGCAACAGTAGGAACTGCTGCATTTATTTCCATTTTGTTTGGAAGAGTTGGTAAAGAAACTTCTGATTCATTTGCTACTGCTGTAGTACAACCTGAATACCAAAAAGCACTTCAAGATCCTGCTAACGCAGAGACTGTGGGCTTATTGCAAGCAGCCCAATCTTCTCCAGATGGATTTGATGACACTTCTTGGTTGGCTTCGGCTAATCGAGTTTTAATTCATCCGATTCTGGAAGGTTTTGCAAATTCAATGTCATTAGTATTCTTCATTGGTGCCATTGTTGTTTCATTCTCAATAATCTTTGCGGTTATGTTGCCTAACAACAAACTAAAAGAACGTGGAGAAGGTGCAGCACCAGCTGCGCACTAACTAAATGAACTTTTTAGTTCAAGGTTTACTTCTGGGCCTAGGAGTCGGTTTAGCTCCTGGGCCTTTATTAGCTCTAGTAATTTCAGCTTCACTTCGTGGTGGAACTGCTCATGGTTTAAGAGTGGCCCTTTCCCCGTTGATTACAGATTTACCAATAATTGTTATTTCATTGTTTGTTTTGCAACAAGTGAATGACTCCGCAATCGGATTCTTAAGCATCGTTGGTGCTCTGGTTTTGGTTTATTTTGCCTATGAATCTTGGATGGCTGGAGCAACAGATCCTCAAACAAATATAAACATTGATAATTCACTGGGCTCAACTAAAACAACTTTGTTCAAAGCCATATTAACTAATTTTATTAATCCTTCAGCTTGGTTATTTTGGATGACAGCGGGGGGAACTCTTTTAACAGCTGGTTGGAATAAAGGCTTTTGGGACGCAGCAGGTTTCTTATTTGGTTTCTATTTGTTATTAGTTGGCAGCAAAGCAATACTTGCTTGGGGTTTAGGCACATCTCGAAACAGAATGCCTAAATGGGTTTATCAATTATTGGTAAGAATTGCTGCAGTATTATTGCTAATTCTTGGAATTGAATTAATTCGTTCAGGAATTAATTACTTTTAATTAGCGAGGACGACGACGTCTTTCATGTGGACGTGGTCTTGATCTTCTTTTTCTTGGTCCACCTTTTTGTTCATCGTGACGCTCTTTGGTAGCTGGAGCAATCCATGGCACTCCGCTTGGTTCACGAGCACCTGTTACTTCCATTAATTCTCTACCTGAAGGTTTGACACGAGTAATTTTTGGTTTTACTCCTGCTTTATCAGTTAAGCCACGCACTGTGTTTTGTTGACGAGTTGTTGTCAGAGTTACTACAACACCAGATTCACCAGCTCGTGCAGTTCTTCCTGCGCGATGCAAATAATCTTTTGGATCTTGTGGTGGATCAACATGAACTACTAATGAAACATCATCAACGTGAATTCCACGGGCCGCAACATCTGTTGCAACTAATGCTGGTGTTGCCCCTGATTTAAATGCAGCCAAAGTTCTGGTTCGAACAGATTGTGATTTGCCACCATGAAGAGCTCCAACTGGAACTCCTGCATGAGCAAGTTTTTGCGCTAATTTATCTGCACCATGTTGGGTGCGCACAAACAAAATAGTTTTTCCTTCTCGTGCAGCAATTTGAGCTGTGATTAATTCTTTATCATTTGGATGAATCACTAATACGTGATGTTCCATTGTGGAAACAGAAGCTTTATCTGTATCAACAGAATGAGTTACTGGATTATTCAAATATTTCTTAACTAATCCGTCTACTCCTCTATCAAGAGTTGCGGAGAAAAGTAATCTTTGACCCTTTGGTTTACAAGCATTAAGAATTTCTTTCATTGCTGGTAAAAATCCCATGTCAGCCATTTGATCTGCTTCATCAAGAACAACAATTTCAGTTTCGGAAAGTGAAACGTGTTTTTGTTCCATCAAATCAATTAAGCGACCAGGTGTTGCTACCAAAATTGGCACACCTTGTCTTAAAGCTTGAATTTGATTTCCATAAGGCATTCCACCGGCAATTAAACGAGAATTTAATTGAACAGATTGAGCTAAAGGTGCAATTACATCGTTAATTTGCATTGCTAATTCACGAGTTGGAGAAAGAATAATTGCTAAAGGATGATGTGGTTTTGCTTTGCGATTAGCAAGTTTAGTTAAAACTGCCAAACCAAAAGCTAAAGTTTTTCCCGAACCTGTTTGCCCACGACCTAAAACATCTTTACCGCTGATTGCATCAGGCAAAGTTGCTTTTTGAATTGGAAACGGATCATTGATCCCAGATTTAGAAAGGGTTTTTACAATTGAGGGGTTTACGCCTAAATCAAAAAATGACATTAAGTTAACTGCTTTCGAGACGACTAGCGCGTCTCGAAAAGATCCTGATTCGATCTATTTACTGCCAAGACTCGCGAGTAAACGCTTATAAAGCGTTTTAGCGGGGAAAACGATGAAACTTTTGTTTCAACATTTCTTATTGTAATTCATGACTAAATCACCAGTCACACTGGTATCAAAAGGGATGTAAATTAAACAGCTTTAGTCGTGATTTGAGTGATGATGCTCGAAATAATCGAAATCAAGATTGCACCAAAGAAAGCAGACCAAAATCCTGTAATTGTCATGTTTTCGCTAATTCGATCGGTAATAAGTAGCATCGCTGTATTTACTACTAAAAGTGAAAAGCCCAAAGACAAGAACGCCAATGGCAAAGTGAGGATTTTTAAGAGAGTGCCTAAGGTCGCATTAATCAAAGCCAAAACTAGGGCAATAATTAAGTAGTTCTTTAACCCACCAGTTACCTGAATGCCGGGCACAATCATGGTGGTGATCCACACGGCGACTGCCACAGCAGCAATTTTTATTAGGAATCTCAT
>JAPLAV010000045.1 GCA_026393095.1 Actinomycetota bacterium
ATTTGTTGCCGGCCTTGCCGTTGTCTTTATTGCAATCATGCTTGATCGAAGCACAAGTGCAGCTGCTAAAACTAAGCAAACATTTGTTCCCCCATCAAAGAAGGAAATTCAGCAAAGAAGACTTTCTATCGCTGGAATGGGAATTTTTGCCATTGTTTGTATTTGGCTTTCCCGAAATGTTTTGTGGGCAGCTATTTGGCCTAAACAATTAGATGTATCCGAGATTGTGGCAAGTTACACAAATACGGCAACTGATTGGACTACGGATAATTTAAGGTTTATAACGGTTAGCTTTAAAGATTTCATCTCCAATTATGTTCTAAATTCAATCCAAACTTTATTAGCTGATTCTCCATGGTTTATCACAGTGACAATGATTGCATTAATTGCTTATTTACTCGGTGGAAGAAAAGTTACATTATTAGCTATTGGATTAATGTTGCTAATTGTTGCGTGTGGTTTGTGGTATGAAACCATGGTTACACTTACTCAAACACTTGTTGCCACGATGTTAACCATGATTCTGGGTGTAATCCTGGGAGTATGGATTGGTCGAAGTGAAAAAGCTGACAGAGTTCTTCGACCATTTCTTGACGCCGGTCAAACATTACCGGCGTTTGTTTATTTAGTTCCAATTCTTGGTTTATTTGGTCCTTCAAGATTTACCGCAATTGTTACTGGAATTGTTTACTCCATTCCTGTGGTTGTAAAAATCGTAGGTGAAGGAATTAAGGGAGTTTCAACAACAATGATTGAAGCTGCAACATCTGCTGGATCTAATGCCTGGCAATTAATTACAAAAGTTCAACTACCTGCTGCAAAAAGATCTTTATTACTTGCAACTAATCAAGGTTTAATATTTGTACTTGCTGTTGTGGTAATTGGTGGTTTCGTCGGTTCAGGTGGATTGGGATACCTGGTAATCGTGGGTGGGTCAAAACCTGAGTTACAGGGAAAAGGTCTTGTAGCTGGGTTTTCTATCCTGCTTCTAGGAGTCATGATCGACCGAATTGCTCACGCCAGTGCCCGAAAATACGGTAATTGATAACAAATAGCCAACGATTTTAAGTTATTATTTCAAAAATTACTTAAATGCATTAACATCTAGGTAGTTCTCTAAAGAAGGAGAGAAATAATGAAACAAAAGTTTAGAGGTCGCGCCGCGACTGCTTCACTGTTTGTAACTTTGGGTCTGCTTCTTGCAGCGTGTTCTGGATCTGGTGTTGATCAAGCAGCAACATCTACAGAAGACACTGCAGCAACAGCAGAATGCGGTGAAGTTGGAATCGCAATGCACGCATGGGTTGGCTACACAGCAACTGCAAATGTGCTAACTGAAATTGCAAAGAAAGAATTTGGTTGCACAGTTAATCAAGTTGAATTAGCTGAAGCAGGCGTTACTTATGATGCCATGGAAGCTGGATCAGTCGACGTAGTTGTTGAAGACTGGGGCGGCGGACGTTGGCAAGAATGGGTTGACCGCGGATCAGTTGTTGAACTTGGTCCTAACGGACAAGAAGGCTTAATTGGTATGTATGTACCAAAGTGGATGGCTGACGAATATCCAGACATCACAGATTCTGCAAACTTAAATAAATATGCTGATCTATTTAAGACTTCAGAATCAGATGGAAAAGGTGCTTGGTTAGAAGGTCCTCCGGGATACACCACAATTGGTGAAAAAATGATTGAAGCAAATAAACTGAATTACAAAGCTATTAACACTGGTTCAGAAACTGCTTTGATTGATGCATTCACTGATGGCCAAAAGAACAAGAAAGCTGTTATTGGATATTGGTACACACCACAATATTTCAATGCCCAAGTTGAATTGGCAAGAATTAACTTTCCTGCTAACGACTGGATAGATGCAGGAAAAGCAAGTGGTTTAACAGATTATCCAGCAACACCATTAATTAAATTAGCTTCAAAGAAATTAATGGATTCTGGATCACCATTTGCAACATTGCTTAAAAACTTCCAATGGTCTAACGAAGACCAAAACGGAGTTGCCGCTGATATTGAAGGTGGCATGGATCCTGCAGCAGCCGCACAAAAGTGGATTGATGCAAACCCTGACAAGGTGAAAGCCTGGTTGGGATAAGTAATTAAGAACAACTTGGGGCAGGCACATGACGTGCCTGCCCCTTTTGTTTTAGCAAGGGTTTATCGTTAAGAATTAAGTAAGTGTGTTTCATAATGCGAAACGCATTAAAACCAACCGAAAGCGTTGTTAAATGTCAAAAAAAGTTGTCATTATTGGTGCAGGAATTGTTGGTTGCGCACTTGCTGATGAGTTAACACAACGCGGTTGGACAGATGTCACTGTTTTAGAACAAGGACCTCTCTGGGCTGCTGGTGGCTCAACTTCTCATGCTCCTGGTTTAGTTTTTCAAACTAACGGAAGTAAATCTCTAGCCCTTTATGCCAAATACACCGTTGAAAAATTGTGCTCACTAGATCTTGATGGCCAACCTTGTTTCCTTCAAGTTGGATCTATTGAAGTGGCTACAACAAAAGAAAGATTAAAAGAATTACACCGCAGAGCAAGTTTAGCCACTGCCTGGGGAATTGGCGCCAAAGTAATAAGTGCCAAAGAAGCAAAAAAACTTTTCCCATTACTTGAAGAAAAAGCAATATTGGGTGCTCTTCATGTGCCCACAGATGGATTAGCAAAAGGTGTTCGAGCAGATGAAGCGATGGGAAGATTAGCAATTTCTCGCGGCGCAAAATTCTTAGATCGACATGAAGTATTAGATATTTTAAAAGAAAATGGAAAAGTAACTGGAGTTAGAACTAATCAAGGTGATTTTGCTGCAGAAGTAGTAATTGCTTGTGCTGGTATTTGGGGACCAAAAGTTGGCGACATGATTGGTATGCCAACAGCAATTCAACCTCTTGCTCATCAACTTGCTTGGATGCAAGATCTACCAGGATTAGCTGATCAAACTCAAGAAGCGGTTTTGCCACTACTTCGCCATCAAGATAAAGATTTGTATTACCGACAAAGAAATAAAGGTTTAGGTGTTGGTTGGTATGGACACAAACCATTACCAATAAAAGCAAAAGATATTTTGCCTTTCGATAAAGCCAAAATTATGCCTTCAGTTTTAGATTTCACTAAGAAGGAATGGGAAGGTGCGATCAAGCACTCTGGAAAAATTGTTCCTGAATTAAAGAAAGCAAAAATTGATAGTGCAATGAATGGTTTGTTTTCTTTCACAGTTGATGGTTTTCCATTAATGGGCGAATGGGCAGGATTAAAAGGATTTTGGACCGCAGAAGCTGTTTGGGTTACACATTCTGCTGGTGTGGCAAGAGCAATTGCCGAATGGTTAGTTGATGGTCATCCATCTTTGTCAGTACATGAATCTGATGTGAACAGATTTGAAAAACATCAAGTTGGACCAGAACATATCGAAATGCGTGGCAAGCAAAATTATGTTGAAGTCTATGACATCTTGCATCCCCTAGAGCCAATGAAAGAACCAAGACCAATTAGAACTACTGGTTTTTATCCTCGCCAAAAAGCATTAGGTGGATATTTCTTTGAAGCAACAGGATATGAAAGACCACAATGGTTTGAATCAAATAAGAAACTTGTCGCAAAATTTAAATCCCCTAAAAGAAATGAATGGGCAGCAATGCACTGGTCACCAATCATTGGTGCCGAAGCTCAATATGTTAGAAAACATGTTGGTCTATTTGACATAACTTCTTTAAAACGAATTGAGGTTTCAGGAAAAGGTGCTCTTAATTTCTTGCAACATCAAACAACTGGAAAAATAGATAAAGCTGTTGGATCAATAACTTATTGCTTAATGCTCACAGAACATGGTGGAATTATTAGTGATATCACTGTGACCAGACTTGGTGAAAATCAATTCATCCTTGGTGCCAACGGAAATGTTGACTTAGTCAGATTGCAAAATAGCGCACCAGATGATGTTCACGTGAGAGATATAACCTCAGGAACAATTGTATTAGGTTTATTTGGACCAAAAGCAAGACAGCTTGCTCAATCTATTTGTGAAGATGATTTATCAAATGAGTCCCTTGGCTACTTCAAAGCAAAGAAAACTTACTTAGGTCAAGTCCCTGTAACTCTATGGAGATTGTCTTATGTAGGTGAACTTGGTTTTGAAATTTATGCAGATGCTGACATGGCATTAAAACTGTGGGACACATTGTTTAAAGCTGGAAAGAAATTTGGGCTAATCCCTGCAGGACGTGGTGCATTTAACAGCATGCGTTTGGAAAAAGGCTACAGATCTTATGGTGCTGAAATGACCAGTGAACATAACCCTTATGAAGCAGGTTTAGGTTTTGCGGTTAGAAAAACTGGTGGATTTATTGGACACGAAGCCCTTTCCAAGATAAATCCTGAAAACATCACTCGTAAATTAAGTTGCTTAGTTATAGAAAAAGACTTAGATGTAGTTATGGGTAAAGAACCAGTATTGGTCAATAACAAAGTTGTGGGCTACACAACTTCTGCTTATTACGGGCATAGTGTCGGTGCCCCACTTGCTTATGCCTGGTTACCAATTGAACACTCTAAAGTTGGCACCAAAGTAGAAATCCAATACTTTGACAAATTAGTTAAAGCAAAAGTTGGAAATGATCCACAATTTGATCCTGACATGACCAGATTGAAATCCTAAATTTAATGAC
>JAPLAV010000065.1 GCA_026393095.1 Actinomycetota bacterium
ACTTTGACCATTCGACATGATTCTTTTGATAGAGAATCCTTCATGCCAGGTGTATTGCTAGCAATTAGGAATATTGCTAAGAAACCGGGATTAACAATTGGAATTGACGACTTAATTAATTAATTCAAAATATCTTAAAATTGCTGCTAGAGCAGCTGCTCCAAAAACCACGACAATAAATGGTGCTCGAATTAGTAACAAAATTACTGCAAATAATAAAGCAACAAGTCGTGCATCAATGACAAGTTCTTGACCTGCAGCAAAGGTTTGTACGACCACTAACGCAGACAACATAACAATTGGGACAAGGGCAGTTATTGATTTAATTTTTGGTTGTTCTAGGTGTCTGGCAGGAACAATGTTGCCTGAAAATTTAAGAATAAAGGCAATTACCGAAGAAGCAATAACAGCAATCCAGCGAGCTTCCATTATTTGTCGCTCGCATTCTTTAAACCCATAGCAATTGCAATTAACACACTTGCAAGAACTGGTATTCCAGGTTGAACAAATGGAGTTAAACCTATTGCTAATAAACCTGCAAGAATTCCGAGAACTCGAATTTGTTTGTTAATTAGCCTTGGCCAAAGCAGTGCCAAAAATGCTGCACCAACTGCAGCATCTAATCCAAGTGATTTTGGATCTGCCACGAAGGATGCACCAAATGCTCCAATAGCAGTTGCAATGTTCCAGAAAACAAAAACAGAAATTCCAGTGGCCCAAAAAGCCCAACGGCTCATTTCTTCATCATCATTATTTGCAATAGACATTGCAGTTGATTCATCAATTGTTAATTGGGATGCAATAACTTTCTTAAATCCTTTTAGTTTTAATACATTGGCAATACTTAATGCGTATAACCCATTTCTAACTCCCAGAAGTGAAGAAGTTGCAATCGCAGCAATTGCTCCGCCTCCTGCTCCCATAATTCCCACAACAGCAAATTGTGAAGCACCTGAAAAAAGTCCCAAACTTAGAACTTGAGTTTGAGCAAAACTAAACCCACTAGTAACAGCTAATGCTCCGAATGAGATTCCATAAACCCCAGTAGCAAGTCCAACCCCAATAGCGTTACGGGTCACAGTGGAGCGTCGCGCGTGTGAGGAGATATTCATCGTAGGTAAACGGTATCGTGCTTTTTTGTGACTAACTCCTCCACACCATCAATTCCCTTAAAATTTAGAAGCGATGTAACCGTTGAATTGGTTAAACATTCAGCTTCAGATTCTGATGTCGTTTGGGCTGCCCGAGTTTCAACAGCAGGAGAAAGATCAAATGTTGATGCTGGGAAAAATCAAGATGCAAGTGAGCACACTGGTTTAGTTAATTTCTTAATGCGTGAAAGACATGGCACACCTTTTGAACATTCTATATTTACTTTTTATGTCAAAGCACCAATATTTGTGTGGCGTGAACATATGAGACATCGAATTGCTTCTTATAACGAAGAATCTGGCAGATACCGCCAACTTGATCCAGAATTTTATTTTCCAAATACTTCCAGAAACTTGCAACAAGTGGGAAAAACAGGTGCCTATACCTTTGAACCAGGAACACCTGAACAATACAAATTAACTGAAGAAGAATTCAAAAAATCTTGTGAAACTTCTTATGCAAGTTATGAAAAAATGTTGCAAGCAGGGGTGGCACGAGAAGTTGCTCGGGGAGTACTTCCAGTAACTATTTATTCCAGCGCTTATGTAACTATGAATTCCAGAGCATTAATGAACTTCTTGTCATTGCGTCGAATTGCTGAAGGTTCTCACTTTCCTTCCTACCCTCAACGAGAAATTGAAATGGTTGCTGAGAAGTATGAAGAACATTTTGCAAAAATAATGCCAATTACTCACGACTGCTTCATCAAGAATGGTCGAGTCGCTCCCTAAGCGATAATCTTTATCCCATGAGTCACGATCACCGTCCGTTCGGAACGGTATTAACAGCAATGATTACTCCATTTGCCAAAGACGGCAGTGTTGATGTTGAAGGTGCTGGAAAATTAGCTGAACATTTAGTTGCACTTGGCAATGATGGAATTGTTGTTAATGGTACAACTGGTGAATCTGCCACCACAACTGAAATTGAAAAGAATCAAGTCTTAAAAGCAGTATTAGATGCAGTTGGCAATAAAGCCAAAGTTGTCGCTGGTGTTGGAAGTAACGACACTGCACACACTGTTGGTTTGGCAAAAGATGCAGCCAAACTTGGTGCACATGGTGTTTTAGTAGTAACTCCTTATTACAACAAACCATCACAAGCTGGTGTTTATGCACATTTTAAAACTGTTGCTGATGCAACTGATTTACCATTAATGACTTACGACATTCCTGGAAGAGCTGGTGTGCCGATTGAATCTGAAACTTTAATCAGATTAAGTGAACACAAAAATATTGTTGCTAATAAAGATGCAAAAAATAATTTAGAATCTGCATCTTATGTAATAAAAAATACTGATCTTGCTTGGTATTCAGGTGAAGATGCACTAAATCTTCCACTGCTTTCAATTGGAGCAATTGGTTTTGTAAGTGTTTGTGGACATTTAGTAGCCGATAGATTAAAAGCAATGGCCGCAGCATTTTTTGCAGGAGATCATAAAAAAGCTTTAGAAATTCATCAAGGACTCCTACCTGTTTACACAGGTGTGATGAGTCGAATGCCAGGAGTGATGTCAATTAAGGCAGCACTTGGCTTACAGGGATTACCGGCAGGCGCAGCCCGTTTGCCACTCGTCGATGCTGACGAAAAACAAATAACACAATTAAGAGCAGATTTGCTCGACGGAGGAATAAAGATTTGACGTTAACTTCTCACGAGTTTCCGCTGCCAAATAAATTAGCGCCGGAAACTCTTCGAGTCATTCCCTTAGGTGGGATTGGCGAAATCGGTCGAAACATGACCGTAATGCAATACAACCAAGACATTGTCATTGTTGATGTCGGTGTTTTGTTTCCTGAAGAAAATCAACCTGGTGTTGATTTAATTTTGCCTGACTTTGAATACCTAAGAGATAAATGGCAAAAAGTTAAAGCCATTATTTTGACCCATGCTCATGAAGATCACATGGGTGGAGTTCCATATTTGTTAAGAGAAGCACCTCATGTTCCTATTTATGGTTCTAAATTAACCCTTGCATTATTGGCAGAAAAATTAAAAGAACATCGCATCAAATCAGATTTAAGAATGGTTAAAGAAGGCGATGTTGAAAAAATTGGCGAATTCAGTGTTGAATTTATTGCAGTAAATCACTCCATTCCTGATGCTTTAGCTTTATCAATGAAAACAGGGGCAGGAACCCTTATTCATACAGGTGATTTCAAGATGGACCAATTACCACTTGATGGACGCATCACAGATTTAAATACCTTTGCCAGATTAGGTGATGAAGGTGTTGATTTAGCTTTAGTTGATTCGACTAATGCTGAAGTTCCAGGATTTGTGCCGCAGGAAAAAGATATTGCCCCAGTCATTGAATCAATAATGTCTCGAGCACCTAGAAGAGTTATTGTGGCAAGTTTTGCTTCCCACATCCACAGAGTGCAACAAATAATTGATGCTGCAAAACAAAATAAAAGAAAAGTAGCATTTGTGGGAAGATCAATGGTTAGAAATATGGGAGTAGCAAGAGATTTAGGTTATTTAACAATTCCACCCAATGCCACAATTAATATTGATGACATTGAAAACTATGCAGATAACGAAGTTGTTTTAATCACAACTGGTTCACAAGGCGAACCAATGGCTGCACTTTCTCGAATGGCGGGTTTGGATCACAAAATTAGAATTGGTGATGGCGACACAGTTATTTTGGCATCATCCTTAATTCCAGGAAATGAAAACTCAGTAAACAGAGTAATAAATGGCTTAACCAAACAAGGTGCCAATGTCGTGCATTCTGGAAACGCAAAAGTTCACGTTTCAGGACATGCTGCAAGTGGAGAATTACTTTATTTCTATAACTTATTGAAACCAAGAAATGTTATGCCAGTGCACGGTGAACCTAGACATTTAAGAGCAAATGCAGCATTAGCTATCAAAACAGGTGTTAAGAAAGAAAACGTTGTTATCACAGCTGATGGCATGGTGGTTGATCTTCATAATCGCAAAGCAAAAATCGTATGAGCTGTTCCTTGTGGTTACGTCTTTGTGGACGGTTCAAGTGTCGGGGGAGTTGCCGAAGATTCCTTAAAGGATCGAAGAATTTTGGGTGAAGA
>JAPLAV010000102.1 GCA_026393095.1 Actinomycetota bacterium
CTTGGCACTCCTGTAGAAGATTCAGTTGCAAATATTTTGACAGCGCAAATGTTGGTACTTGCTGCTGAAGATCCAGAAAAAGATATTTATCTATATATAAATTCACCAGGTGGATCAATTTCAGCTGGTATGGCAATTTATGACACCATGCAATACATTCCAAATGATGTTGCAACAGTTGCAATGGGACTTGCTGCATCAATGGGTCAATTCTTACTTTCAGCTGGAGCAAAAGGAAAGCGTTATGCCCTTCCTCATGCTCGCATCATGATGCATCAACCATCAGGTGGAATTGGCGGAACTGCTTCTGATATTAAAATTCAAGCTGAGCAAATGTTGCACATTAAAAAACAAATGGCTCGCTTAATTGCTGAACACACAGGTCAAACCGCAGATCAAATTGAACAAGATTCTGATCGTGACCGCTGGTTCACAGCAGATGATGCAAAAGTTTATGGTTTTGTTGACAAAGTAGTTAGATCAGCAAGTGATGTCACAGGACACGGAGGAACAAGATAAATGAAAATTGAAAATATTGTTTCCTCTAAATTAAATCCTCAATCTCGCTATATTCTTCCTGAATTCAGAGAAAGAACTGCCAATGGCGAAAGAGTTCATAATCCATACACCAAATTATTTGAAGAAAGAATTATTTTTCTAGGAGTACAAATTGACGATGCCTCAGCAGATGATGTGATGGCACAGCTCCTTGTTTTGGAATCATTAGATCCAGAACGCGATATTTCTATGTATATAAATTCTCCAGGTGGTTCTTACACTGCAATGACTGCAATTTATGACACCATGCAATTTATTAAACCTCAGATTCAAACAATTTGTTTAGGACAAGCTGCATCTGCTGCATCAGTAATTCTTGCTGCAGGTTCTCCTGGAAAAAGATTTGCTCTTCCTCATGCTCGAATTTTGATTCACCAACCTTATACAGAAGGTGGCGGTCAAGGTTCTGACATTGAAATTCAAGCTAACGAAATTTTGAGAATGCGTGCTGAGATGGAAGGCATCTTTGCTAAGCACACTGGAAAGAAAATTGAAGAAATCCAAAAAGATATTGAAAGAGACAAAATCTTGACCGCAGAAGATGCTCAAAAATATGGCATCATCGATCAAGTTATTGCTTCTCGTAAATCAGTCCAGAAATAAATAGTTTTTAATTTTTGTTCGCTGATTGTGAACACAATGCCTGATTTCACATAAATAAACCCAGTTTTGTGGGTGACTCAAGGTAGCGTTTAGCGAACTAACACATTTTAATTCGTCAACATAAAAGAGAGCGGTAACCAAAATGGCAAGACTTGGTGAAGGTACCGATCCATTAAAATGTTCATTTTGCGGTAAAGGTCAAAAGCAAGTTAAGAAATTAATTGCAGGACCTGGTGTTTATATTTGTGATGAATGTATTGAATTATGTAATGAAATTATTGATGAAGAGTTACAAGAGACTACTGATTTACCTTTTGAAGAATTACCTAAACCAAAAGAAATTTATGCCTTCTTAAATAATTATGTAATTGGGCAAGAGCATGCGAAGAAATCTTTATCGGTTGCCGTTTATAACCATTACAAACGTGTGCAAGCTGGAGCAACAGATCGACCAAAAGATGATTTAGTTGAATTAGCAAAATCTAATATTTTATTACTTGGACCTACTGGTTCTGGAAAAACATTACTTGCTCAAACCTTAGCCAGATTATTAAATGTTCCTTTTGCCATAGCCGATGCCACTGCTTTAACAGAAGCTGGTTATGTCGGTGAAGATGTTGAAAATATTTTATTGAAATTAATCCAAGCAGCAGATTATGACGTTAAAAAAGCAGAAACTGGAATTATCTATATAGACGAAATTGATAAAATTGCTCGAAAGAGTGAGAACCCATCAATTACTCGTGATGTAAGTGGTGAAGGTGTGCAACAAGCTTTATTGAAAATTTTAGAAGGAACTACTGCATCTGTTCCTCCACAAGGTGGAAGAAAACATCCTCATCAAGAATTTATTCAAATTGATACCAGCAATGTGCTATTTATTGTCGGTGGAGCTTTTGCCGGATTAGATAAAATTATTGAATCAAGAATTGGTAGAAAATCATTAGGTTTCACCGCAGATTTTAGTGCTGAAGAAAATACCAACCCAGGAGATATTTTTGGCAAAGTTATGCCAGAAGATCTTTTGAAATTTGGCATGATTCCAGAATTTATTGGTCGACTTCCAGTTATCACAAGTGTTACTGCATTAAGCGAAGAAGCATTAATGCAAGTACTAGTTGAACCTAAGAATGCATTAGTTCGTCAATATGAAAGATTATTTGGTTTAGACAACGTTGAATTAGAAATAACTGAAGATGCACTTCGTGCTGTGGCAGAATTAGCACATTTGCGTGGAACAGGTGCGCGAGGATTGCGTGCCATCATGGAAGAAGTTTTATTAAATGTTATGTATGACATTCCAAGTAGAGCAGATATTGGCAAAGTAGTGGTGAATAGAGATACTGTTTTGGATAATGTAAATCCAACTTTGGTTCCTCGAAAAGTAGTAACTGAACCTGAAGAGAAATCAGCTTAAGCTAATTCTACTTTCACTTTTATATCTGAATCAGACACATTTAATTTCAAATCTTTAATATTTCCCGCAGCAATTAAGTCTTTTTGAGCATCTTTTACTTGTTCGATGACTTCAGCTTTTGCCCAGATTTCTAAAGTTTTTACTTCAGCTTTCATTGATTGCTTATTTTCTGTTTTTACTTTTCTAACCTCACTAAGAATCCAAGTCACATTATTTAATGGATCAAGTCCTATGGATTTATTGGTGATAATTTCAGATGATTTTGGCCAACTTTGTAAATGAATTGAACCTTCTTGCCACCACGACCAAACTTCTTCTGCCACAAATGGAATAAACGGAGCAAATAGCTTTAACAAAGTATGAGTGGTAATTCCGAGGGCTGCACGTGCAGAATTGGCAGCAGCTTCTCCTTGGTTTCCATAGGTGCGCTCTTTAACAAGTTCTACATAGTCATCAGTAAATGCCCAGAAGAAAGTTTCTGCCACCTCTAAAGCTCTGGTGTAGTCATATTTGTTAAAAGATGATGTGGCAGTTTCAACAACTTGAGCCAATTTATTTAACAAAGCATGATCTACAGCTTGTGTGACATCAGCACTATTTAATGTGGCATTAAGACTCAAACTGAACTTGCTGGCATTAAGTAATTTGATGGCAAGCCTTTTTCCAATTTTCATCTGCCCGGTATCAAATGCGGTATCTGTGCCAGGTCTTCCCATGGCTGCCCAATACCTAACAGCATCAGAACCGTACTATTCTAATAAATCAATTGGAGTGACAACATTTCCTTTTGACTTACTCATTTTCTTTCGATCTGGATCAAGAATCCAACCGCTGATGCTTGCGTTTTTCCAAGGTAATGAGTTTTCTTCTAAATGACTTCTTACTACAGTTGAAAATAACCAAGTCCTAATAATTTCATGAGATTGTGGTCGCAAATCCATCGGAAATACGCGATTGAAAAGATCGTTATCTAATTCCCATGAAGCAGCAATTTGAGGAGTTAAAGAAGAAGTAGCCCAGGTATCCATAACATCTGGATCACCCATAAAACCATTTGGTTTATTTCTTTGCGATTCATCAAACCCAATTGGAGCTTCACTTTGCGGATCAATTGGTAATTGGTTTTCATCAGGAACAATTATTTGGCCATAATCAGGATTTCCCTCTGCATCTAATTTGTACCAAAGGGGAAGTGGGACTCCAAAAAATCTTTGACGAGAAATTAACCAGTCACCATTTAATCCTTCAACCCAATTTTCATATCGAACTTTCATATATTCAGGATGCCAGTTAAGTTCAGTTCCTCTTTTTAATAATTTCATTCTTAATTCTTGGTCTCTACCGCCATTGCGGATGTACCACTGTCTAGTAGTAACTATTTCTAAAGGTTTGTCACCTTTTTCAAAGAATTTAACAGCATGAGTAATTGGTTTAGGATCTCCAACTAAATCACCAGTTGCTTTTAATTCAGCAACTAAAACTTCTCGTGCTGTGTGTGAAGTTTTGCCCACAATTTTTTCAAAAGTTTGTTTTGCTTTTTCGGTGGTTAACCATTCAGGATTTTCAGCAACAATTCGACCATCCCAACCAATTAAGCCTCTGGTTGGCAAATCAAATTCTCTCCACCAAATAACATCTGTTAAATCACCAAATGTACAAATCATGGCAATACCACTTCCTTTTTCAGGATCAGCTAATTGGTGTGCCACAACTGGAACTTCTACATCAAAAAGAGGTGTGGTTACAGTTTTGCCAAATAATTCTTTGTAGCGATCATCATCAGGATTGGCAACTAGTGCAACACATGATGGAAGTAGTTCTGGTCTGGTTGTTTCAATGTAAACGTTTTCCCCATTTTGTTTCTTAAAACCAATTTTGTGAAATGCTCCAGGTCTTTCTCTATCTTCTAGTTCTGCTTGAGCAACTGCTGTTCTGAAGGTGACATCCCAAAGCGTTGGAGCTTCTGCCTGGTAAGCCTCACCTCTTTTTAAGTTTCTTAAAAATGCACGCTGCGATACCGTTCTAGCTCTTTTATCAATTGTTTGATACGTGTAATTCCAATCAATTGATAAACCCAAAGTTTGGAATAAAGATTCAAAGACTTTTTCATCTTCTAGCGTTAATTTTTCACACAACTCCACGAAATTCTTTCTTGAGATTGGAATTTGTTTTTCACAAGGTTCATTTGGCGCAACAAAATTGGCGTCGAAGGGGAGTGTTGGTTCGCAGCGCACTCCAAAATAGTTTTGTACTCGTCTTTCAGTTGGTAATCCATTGTCATCCCAACCAATTGGATAGAAAACTTTTTTACCAGTCATCCTTTGATATCGAGCAATTAAATCTGTGTGAGTATAAGAAAAGACGTGTCCTACGTGAAGTGATCCACTAACTGTTGGAGGAGGAGTGTCTATGGAATAGACATTTTCCTTGGCAGCAGTTTTGTCGAAAGCGAAAGTTTTGTTCTGCACCCAAGAATTTCCCCATTTGCCCTCAACGCCATCAAGTGCTGGTTTTTCTGGTACGCGTGGGTAACGTGCAGATTCAGTCATAGCGGCAATCTTATGCAATACATAAGATTGAAAAAATCATGGTCAATTCAGACGTCATGTCAGCGCTAGCTTCGCGCTGGCCCGAGAACAAAATAAATCCTTCATTGGATAGAATCAAACTTTTGTTGGACTATTTGGGAAATCCACAAGATGGCTTGAAAGTCATTCATATAGCTGGAACCAATGGCAAAACCAGTACTTCTCGCATGGTTGAAAGATTATTGAGGGCTTTGGATTTGCGTACTGGTTTGTTTACAAGTCCGCATTTGAATCACCCGCGCGAAAGAATTTCAATTGATGGATCTCCCATAAGTGTTAACAATTTTGAAGAAATTTATAGACATGTTGAACCTTTTCTTGGCTTAGTAGATGAGCAAATCTCTGATTCTCCTTTAACTTTCTTTGAAGTCTTAACTGCTATGTCATTTGTTTCTTTTGCTGACACTCCCGTTGATGCAGTTTCTTTAGAGGTTGGAATGGGTGGAAGTTGGGATGCAACAAATGTTTTAACGCCCATGGTTTCAGTTATTACTCCGATTGATTTAGACCACCAAGAGTATTTAGGTAACACCATAGAAAAAATAGCTCAAGAAAAAGCAGGAATTATCAAAAGTGAAATTCCAGTTATTGTATCAAATCAAACAAAAGAAGCGGCGAAAGTCATTTTGGCAAAAGCTATTGAAAACAACTCTCCAATTATGCGTGAAGGAATTGAGCTAGATGTATTAGAAAGATCAGTTGGAATTGGTGGGCAGCAATTAACTATTGCTAATCCTTACGGAACACATTCTGAACTTTTTCTACCACTATTTGGAAAGCATCAAGCTTCCAATGCTGCAGTTGCCTTAACAGCAGTTGAAGCATTTATTGATCGACAAATTGATCATGATTTAGTGCAAGAAGCGTTTGCTGAATTTAGTTCTCCAGGAAGATTACAAATTCTAAAAAGAAATCCAACCATCGTTATTGACGCTGCTCATAATCCTGCTGGGATCAGAGCAACCAAACAAGGAATTAATGAATCATTTCAATTCGATAATCTGATTTTGATTCTTGCTTTCATGGGAGACAAAGACATTGATCAAATATTGGAAGAGTTAAAAGGCTTTGCCCAAATTGTGATTTTGACTCAAACAAAATCTGCCCGTGCCCTATCCATACAAGATTTGGAAAAGAAAGTAAGAAATATTTCTCAATTTGCTAACCGAGTAGAAGTAAGTGATAATTCAGAAGAAGCAATAAAGCTAGCAACAAAGTTGGCAAACGAAGTTGGAAATTCAGCCGGAATAATTGCTCTTGGATCAGTAGTTTTGGCAGGAGAAGTTGGTTCTTTGTTAAAAGGTGGTAAAAACAATTGAGAGCATTAGGTTCATCTGTTTTAGCTTTCGAGATAATCGTTTCATTACTTTTTATTCCAACAGCAATACAAGAATCCAGCATTAGTACTTCCAACATTTTGGCCATTGCATTTGGACAAATACTTCTTGCAATTCTGGCAATGGGCACCTTGGGGAAAAGCTTTGGGATCTATTTGGGTTATTTAACTCAAGTATCATTGATCGGTTCAGGTTTTGTTGTTTCTTGGATGTTTGTCTTAGGACTCATTTTTCTGGGTCTTTGGATAATGGCACTAAGAATTGGGCGAAGAACTGATGAGTTAAAGGCATCAAAGAAAGCCTCTTAGGTGAGTCTCAGTAGCATATAAATATTGAATGAATTGGAAGGAAATATTGTGAGCGAACGTTCCCTAGTGCTGGTAAAACCAGATGGCGTTAAACGCGGATTGATTGGTGAAGTTCTGAAAAGAATTGAAACCAAAGGCTGGAAAATAGTTGCCTTGGAATTAAGAAAGATTGATGAAAAAACTGCAGCATCACATTATGCAGAACACGATGGAAAACCATTCTTTAAAGATTTAGTTTCATTCATTACCTCTTCACCCCTCTTAGCAGTTGTAATTGAAGGGCCAAATGCCATCGCAGGATGGCGTCAAATGATGGGTGCAACAAATCCGGCAAATGCATTGCCAGGAACCATCAGAGGCGACTTTGCAACCGAAACACAGAACAACGTCACTCACGGTTCTGACTCTCCTGAGTCTGCTGCGCGAGAGATTGCACTCTTCTTTCCAGGCTTGAAGTAATACTGCGTAATATAAGTAGTCAACACCAACAAATAAAAAAGAGGAATTAAGTGGCTTTTTTTGGTAAAGGGTTCTTAGGCCGAGACTTGGCTGTGGATCTTGGTACAGCAAATACTTTAGTTTACGAACGCGGTCGCGGCATTGTGCTAAACGAACCATCTGTTGTTGCTATTAACCAAAATACTGGCGGAATTGTTGCAGTGGGTGCTGAAGCCAAAAGAATGGTTGGAAGAACTCCTGGAAACATTGTTGCCATTCGTCCACTTAAAGATGGTGTAATTGCAGATTTTGATACCACCGAAAGAATGCTTCGTTACTTTATTCAAAAAGTTCACAAACGCAGATTCTTAGCTAAACCACGTTTGGTCGTTTGTGTGCCAAGTGGAATTACTGGAGTTGAACAAAGAGCAGTTAAAGATGCAGGTTATGCAGCAGGTGCTCGCAAGGTTTACATAATTGAAGAACCAATGGCAGCAGCTATTGGTGCAGGACTGCCAATTCATGAACCAACCGGAAACATGGTGGTTGATATCGGTGGAGGTACAACTGAAGTTGCAGTTATCTCACTAGGAGGAGTTGTTACTTCACTATCTATTCGTACCGGTGGCGATGAATTAGATGATGCACTTATCCAATTTGTTAAAAAAGAATATTCACTAATGCTTGGTGAAAGAACCGCAGAAGAAATTAAAACCACCGTTGGAACAGCATTTCCAACTCCAGATGAAACATCTGCTGAATTACGTGGACGAGATCTGGTAACAGGATTGCCTCGAACAATTGTTGTAACTGCAGAAGAAATCAGAAGAGCACTGGATGAACCATTAACTCGAATTGTTGACGCTGTTAAAACAACTCTTGATAGAACTCCACCAGAACTTTGCGGTGACATCATGGATCGCGGAATTGTGTTAACAGGTGGTGGTGCATTACTTAAAGGATTAGATGAACGTTTGAGACACGAAACCGGAATGCCAGTAATTATTGCTGAACAACCATTGAATTGTGTTGTTATGGGTTCTGGAAAGTGCGTTGAAGAGTTTGAAGCTCTACAACAAGTATTGATCTCAGAACCACGCGGTTAACCGGGCAGATCGGCTGATTTTGCCGTGAGAGATTCCACCCGACTAAGAACAGTATTAGCAGTTCTTTTATTAATTTCCTTAACATTAGTTGCGCTTGAATTAAGAAGTTCTGGAGCAGGTTTCACTAAATCAATTAGAACAATAAGTTTCAACATAATTTCTCCATTCCAAAAATCAGCAAGATCTTTCACCGATTCTGTTCAAAATTTTGGTTCAACATGGCGAGAGATAAGAACTGCTCGTGAAAAAGTAAAAGACTTAGAAACAGAAAATCTAGATTTGAAAGAAAAATTAGCTAATACTGATGAAAATAGAAGACGAGCTGCAGAATTAGATGCGTTGTTAAAAATTGCAGGGCTAGGAACTTATGAAATAGTTCCAGCGCGAGTGATTGCAATTGGAGCAGGCCAAGATTATTCCTGGACAGTATCAATTGATGTTGGATCAAAAGATGGCATAACTGCAGATATGTCGGTTATTTCAGGATCGGGATTAGTAGGGCGCACAATTTCGGTTGCCGAATCAACAACATTGGTTGCACTTTTAGCTGACCCATCTAGCAAAGTAGGCGCAAGAATTGGTGGAAAATCTGAACTTGGCTTTATTAGTGGAAATGGTTTACCTGGTGAATTAGAGTTTGAAATTTTTGATCCGTTGGCTGAAATTAAAGAAGGAGATCGAATTGTTACTTGGGGTTCTGAAGGTGGCAGCCCATTTGTTTCAGGTGTTCCTATTGGCGAAGTCATTAGTGTTAAATCTGCTCCAGGGCTATTAACTAAAACTGCCAAAGTAAAACCTTATGTAAAACTCTCTACATTGGATTTAGTTAGCGTAGTTGTAGAGGCACCCCGAATTGATCCACGTGATTCACTGCTTCCTCCAATGCCATTTACTCCCACCCCAACTCCTGCAATAACTGTTTCCCCAACACCTAGTCCGAGTCAAAATTAATGAATATATATAAATACGTTGCGTTAATTTCAACTATTTTTCTTGCCGTTGTTTTCCAGCCAACTTTTTTTGCCAGACTTTCACTACCTGGGGCAACACCAGATTTAGTAATAGTCATGGTTTGTTGTTGGGCGGTTACAAAAGGACCTGAAGTTGGTGCCATTGCAGGTTTTCTAGCAGGATTCTTAATTGATGTTGCACCTCCTGGTGCACATTTGATGGGAGTCGCATCAATAATTTTGGCCTTAATTGGTTATGCAATCGGAATTGTGGGAGGCGGACCAAGTAGATCATTTACTAGACCACTTGTGATTTCTGGAGTTGGTGCCACCACATTTTTCTTATTCCGCACTATTTCTGGAGTCTTTGTTGGAAATGATATTTCGTTATATAACTTTTCAATCAATTTCTTGACTCAAGGAATTTATGCAGCAGCCTTAGCAGTATTTGTATACCCTGGAATAACTTTCCTAGATAAAAAACTTGGTCCAGTTTCAAGATCTGATGAATTAAGGATGCAATAAATAATGAAAGATAAATCCATAATTCGATTAAAAATTATAAGAGTAATTTTCTTTTCATTAATGATCACGCTTGTTGGCAGACTATTCTACTTACAAATTAGTACTGGTGAGAATTTCGTAAAAGCTTCTCAGAGAAATGCTTTTCGTGAGATTTATTCTCAACCTGTAAGAGGGCTTATCCTTGATCAAGTTGGAAGACCAGTTGTTTCAAATAAATCCACATTAATCGTAAGTGTTAATACAAGAGTTCTTGAAAATACCGAAGATAAAGGTGCTTCAGTAATTGCCAGACTTGCTCAAAACTTAAATATTCCTGAATCAGACATCAAAGATCGATTAACTCCTTGTGGCACAAAAGGAGCAAAGAAGCCACCAATTTGCTGGTCGGGCTCTTTATTCCAACCAATTCCAGTTGCTCAAAATGTTTCAAACACCGTAGCACTAGAAATTATGGAAAAAAGATCACTTTTTCCTGGAGTTACTGCTGAATTAATTGCAATTCGAGATATCCCAAAACCATTTGGTGTGAATATGGCTCACATTATTGGTTATGTTGGACCAGTCACTGACATAGAAATTGAAAAGCAAAAACAAGTTGGAATTTCAGCAGATGACATTGGTTTACAAAACAATGACAGCATCGGAAGATCAGGAGTTGAAAGATTTTACGATACTTGGCTAAGAGGTAAACCTGGAATAAAAGTTATAGCTGTTGATAAAGCAGCAAATATAAAAGGTGTTGTAAGCGAAACAGAATCTGAAGCAGGAAAATACGTTGTTCTAAATGTTGATGCCAAACTTCAGTCTCTGGTTGAAGAACAATTATCAGCGGCAATAGATAGAGCGAGATCTAAAAACTATGTCGGTGAGGCAGGAGCTGCTGTTGTAGTTGATGTAAAAAATGGAAATATTCTCGCGATGGCAACTTATCCAAGTTATGATCCAAGAATTTGGTTAGGTGGGATTACTAATGAACAATTTGAATTACTTTCAAATCCAAAAAATGGAATCCCATTAATTTCACGTGCAACGCAAGGTCTTTTTGCACCTGCCTCTATTTATAAAGTTATTACCACCGCAGCAGCCGCAGAAAACGGTTTTGATCTAAATGGAACTTACCAATGTCCACCACAGTTAGAAATTGGTAATCGAGTATTTAGAAATTATGAATCAAAGGGTTTCGGTGCAATTTCATTGCAAAGAGCTATTGAGGTTTCTTGCGATACCGTTTTTTATGACATCGCAAATACTTTGTGGCTAAGAGATGGTGGTTTATCACCAATTGATAATCCAGTAGATGCTGTTGAAAAAATGTCATTTGCTTTTGGACTTGGATCAAAAACTGGAATTGATTTGCCAGAAGATGTGAAAGGTCGAGTTGGAGGCAGAATTTTCAAAAAAGATTTCTGGGATAAGAATCATGAAGTTTGGTGTGATCGCGCAGAGAATGGTTATCCAGAAGTATTTGCTAAAGATCCCGACCGCGCCAAAATGCTACAAAAATTTGCCACAGAAAACTGTACTGAAGGAATGAGATTTCGCGCGGGAGACGCAGTAAACAGTTCTATTGGACAAGGAGACACTGTTGTTTCTCCATTACAAATGGCGATGGCATATGCAGCAATTGCAAATGGCGGAACTGTCTATGAACCAAGAATTGTCAAAGCTGTAATGAATGCAGATGGTTCTGTTGCTGAAAAAATTGAACCTAAAGTAAAAAGTGTCTTACCAATTTCTAGTGAAACTCTTAATTACCTTCAGAAATCTTTGAAGTCAACTACAGTTTCAGGAACTGGTGCTCCACCTTTTGTTGGTTTTCCTCTTTCAAGAATTCCAGTTGCAACTAAAACTGGAACTGGTGAAGTTTTAGGTAAACAATCAACATCATGGTTTGCAAGCTATGCACCTGCAGATAATCCTCAATATGCAATTGTGATGATGGTTGCCCAAGGCGGTACCGGATCTGGAACTTCTGCTCCCAGTGTGAGAAGAATTTATGAAGAACTTTTTGGAATTCGCGGTGGAGTTATTGATCCTGCTACAAGTATTTTAGAAGGCGGCTCACCTCGTACGACACTGCCAACAATTAGAACAGATGGTTTACCTGATTATCCAGAAATTGATGAATTACTAAATCCAACTGCATCTTCTTCACCAACTGTTGCTACAAAAGCTGGTGCTAAACGATGACATATTGGAGTTCTGAAACACCTAAAGCGCCAAGCAGAAATAGATTTAACGATTCATTTTTTATTGGCTATGACTGGGTTTTAATAACTTGTGCATTATTGCTTTCAATTATTGGATCAGCACTCGTTTATTCGGCTTCAAAACAAAGATTATTTGACGCAGGAATCAACACAGATTTCTATTTACAGCGCCACATATTTAACATAATTGTGGGAATAGTTCTTGCATTAATTGTTTCAAGATTTTCATTTCGAACTGCAAGAGCTTACGCCATTATTATTTATGGTGTTGCGGTTGTGGGTTTGATGTTGGTGCTTGTTCCCGGAATTGGTAAGTCACAAGGTGGAGCACAAGCATGGATTGCTTTGCCTGGAGGATTTACCTTTCAACCAAGTGAGTTCACCAAGGTTGCTTTGATTACTTTGTTGGCAATGGTATTAACAGAACGTCGCGATTCAGAACTAGTTCCAGACGATAGAGATGTTTTGTTTGGTTTAGCCTTAGCTGGAATTCCTGCGCTATTGGTTTTACTTCAAAACGATTTTGGAACAGTAATGATTATTGGTGCAACCCTATTAAGTGTGATGGTTGTAGCTGGGGTAAAACTGAGATGGATTTATGGATCGATTAGTGCTGTGATCTTAGCTGGGTTCATTGCTTCGAAATTGAATTTTATTAAGGATTACCAACTAAAAAGATTAGCAACATTTGTTGATCCCACCCTTGATCCTTTAGGGGCTGGATACAACACTTTGCAAGCAAGAATCGCAATTGGTTCTGGAGGTTGGTTTGGCCAAGGACTTCTTAGTGGTCCGCAAACCCAAGGAAAATATGTTCCAGCCCAAAGAACAGATTTTATTTTCACTGTTGCTGGCGAAGAGCTGGGATTTTTAGGTTCAACGCTAATTATTTTTCTGATTGCCATGATTTTGTATCGCTTGACAAAAATTGCCATAAATTCACCCGACAGATTTGGTCGTTTAGCAGCAGCTGGTGTTGCTGGTTGGTTTGCTGTTCAAACTTTTGAAAATATTGGAATGAATTTAGGAATAATGCCGGTAACTGGTGTGCCTTTGCCATTTGTTTCTTATGGAGGTTCCTCGATGTTTGTTTCCTGGATGGCTCTGGGGCTAGTTGTTGCAATTGGGCGAGAAATTGATGATCGGGTCACCCCTCTAATTCGCTAATTTCTCTACAACCAAATCAAGCAATTTCGTGAGTAAATGACACCAATTCACCCCCAAGCAGTTGTGCCATCAGGGCAGAGGATCAAATGCCGTGCCATACTTGAAGTACTGGTTAGTCACGGAGTCACTACAACCCGAGATAAAAAACCAAAACGACTTAGCCGAGCAGCGGTGCTCGGTAGAACTAAAAAAAGCTAGCTGTCCCAATTTGTGAGACAAAGCGGATTTCTTTGAAGTTCTAAAAACAAAACCTAAATGACTTTGAGGACGTGGATTTATTTTCACCCCTGATCGTTAAGTAAAACCAGCACTAACACCAAGTGCAGGTAAACAAAAACGCTTTGGCGTTGTTTATTTGCACACACAAAAGATTTAGGAGTAAAGCCATTATGGCTGACGAAGAAACACCATCATTACGTAAGAGATTTCGCATTGCTGCATTTTCTGCAGCAGAAGAAGCACCAACACCTGCAGCTGATGTTCCAGTTGGAAAACCATCTGTGGCATTTCAACAAGCAGTGGTGCCACCAAGAACACCTACCGCAAAGTCTGATGCACCAAAGGAAGAAAAAGGTTTATTAAGAAGAGGTAGAAATAAAAAACGCAGCGAAGAAGAAGCTGTTGAAGAAACCGAAGATTCAGCAAGTGGCCAAGAAGAAGATAGTGATTCAGAAGCTGGGGATGGGAATCATCGTCGCGTCAGAAAACGTCGTCGTGCCACAGATGTAAATCCAGATGAAGTAAATACAGATGATCCAAACACAGTTGTCAGAGTTCGTGCACCTAGAGAAAAATCTCCAACCAGAGGTTCAACTCGATTAGATGCCAAACGTCAAAGAAGAAAAGATGGCAGAGATGCCGGCAGAAGAAGAGCACCAGTATTAACTGAAGCAGAATTCTTAGCCAGACGTGAAAGTGTTGAACGAGTCATGGTTGTTAGACAAAACCAAGATCGAATTCAAATAGCAGTTTTGGAAGACAACATTTTAGTTGAACATTATGTTTCTCGCGGACAATCTGCTTCATTGATTGGAAACGTTTACCTAGGTCGTGTGCAAAACGTATTGCCAAGTATGGAAGCTGCGTTTATTGATATTGGCCGTGGACGAAATGGTGTGCTTTATGCTGGTGAAGTTAACTGGGATGCAGCAGGACTTGATGGTCAACCAAGAAGAATTGAACTTGCTTTAAAGAGCAATGATCCAGTTCTAGTTCAAGTTACAAAAGATCCAGTTGGACAAAAAGGTGCAAGATTAACTAGCCAAGTTTCACTTCCTGGAAGATATTTAGTTTATGTACCAGATGGTTCGGTAACTGGAATAAGCAGAAAACTTCCTGATACTGAAAGAACAAGATTAAAACGAATTCTAAGAAACATTGTTCCTGAAGGTGCTGGAGTAATTGTTAGAACAGCAGCAGAAGGTGCGACCGAAGAGCAATTACAAAGAGATGTTGCACGTCTTCAAGCTCAATGGGAAAACATTCAAAGCAAAGTTCAAGGCGGAACTCCAGCCTCACTTCTTTACTCAGAACCTGATCTTGCAATCAGAGTTGTAAGAGATATTTTCAACGAAGACTTCAAAAAATTAATTGTTGAAGGAAACGAAGCTTGGGACACAATTGAGGAATACGTAAAATACGTTGCCCCAGACCTTGCTGATCGTTTAGAAAAATGGAGTGGTGAAGGCGATGTTTTCGGTGCAAATCGAATTGATGAACAAATCGCTAAAGCTCTTGATCGAAAGGTTTATTTACCTTCTGGTGGCTCATTAGTAATTGATCGCACAGAAGCAATGACAGTTGTTGACGTAAACACTGGAAAATTCATTGGTCAAGGCGGAAACCTTGAAGAAACTGTTACCAAAAACAACTTAGAAGCTGCCGAAGAAATTGTGCGCCAACTTCGCTTAAGAGATATTGGTGGAATTATTGTTATCGATTTCATCGACATGGTTTTGGAAACAAACAGAGATATGGTGCTTCGTCGCCTTGTTGAATGTTTAGGAAGAGATAGAACTAAACATCAAGTCGCAGAAGTTTCTACCCTTGGTTTGGTCCAGATGACTCGAAAGAGAATCAGCTCAGGCTTGTTAGAAACCTTCTCTGAATCTTGCGAGCATTGCAATGGTCGAGGAGTCAAGGTGTTTTCTGAACCAGTTGATCACAAGCACTCAGATCGACGTGGCAAAAGAGAATCAACCGAGGCAACTGAGGTAGAAACCGTCTAGAACCAAGCCATTGGAGAAGGAGATTTAGGCCTTTAGTACCCTAGAGGAACGCCCTTTTACCAATCAGGCAAAAGAGGCCATAAAACTTCCCAAGTTTTAAATAAGGAGATTGAAAGAACATGTACGCCATTGTTCGCTCAGGTGGTCGCCAAGAAAAAGTTGCTGTTGGCGACACTGTTGTTATGGATCGTCAATCTGCTGAACTTGGATCAAATATTTCTCTACCAGCGCTACTTGTTGTAGAAAACGGCAAAGTAACTCATGATGCAGCAACACTTTCAGCAACAAAAGTTACTGCAGAAGTAGTTTCACATGATCGTGGACCAAAAATTAAAATTCAACACTACAGAAACAAAACAGGTTACAAGCGTCGTTTAGGTCATCGTCAAGAACTAACAACAGTTCGTGTCACAGATATCAAAGTAGGGAAATAGAAAAATGGCTTCCAAAAAAGGTGTTTCCAGTACTAGAAACGGTCGCGATTCCAATTCGCAAAGACTTGGTATTAAAAGATTTGGTGGCCAACTTGTTGGTGCCGGAGAAATCATTGTTCGCCAACGTGGCACACATTTTCACCCAGGTGTAAATGTTGGACGCGGAACTGATGACACACTATTTGCTTTACAAGCAGGTTCTGTAAAATTTGGTTCACGTCGTGGTCGTCGTGTTGTTGACATTGTTCCTGCGGAATAACCCGCTCAAATAGACATACCCAAAAGGGCGGGCTTTTTATTAAGCCCGCCCTTTTGCATTATTAAAAGGTGGTGCAGAAAAAATGTTTGTTGATCAAGTAATTCTGCACGCCAAAGCTGGTAGCGGTGGCGCTGGTTGTACATCTGTACATCGCGAAAAATACAAACCACTTGGTGGACCAGATGGTGGTAATGGTGGCAAAGGTGGCGACGTAGTTTTACTGGTTGATAACAATGAAACAACTTTGTTGGAATATCACAGACATCCACATAAAGATGCACCAAATGGAAAACCAGGTCAAGGAAGTCATAACAACGGTGCTAATGGTGAAGATTTAGTTTTATCTGTTCCAGCAGGAACTGTTGTTTATTCTATGGAAGGTGAAATTTTAGCTGACCTTATTAATCCAGGTATGAAATATGTTGTTGCTCAAGGTGGAGCAGGTGGATTAGGAAATGCCGCTCTTTCATCAAATAAAAGAAAAGCACCAGGGTTTTCTCTTTTAGGTGAACCAGGAGACATCAATGATGTAAAACTGGAATTGAAATCTTTAGCCGATGTTGCATTAGTTGGTTTTCCAAGTGCTGGTAAATCAAGTTTAGTTTCAGTAATAAGTGCTGCAAAGCCAAAAATTGCTGATTATCCATTTACAACTTTGGTGCCAAATTTAGGTGTTGTTAAAGCAGGAGATGTTACGTTCACCGTTGCCGATGTTCCAGGACTAATTGAAGGAGCAAGTGCTGGTAAAGGTTTAGGTCTTGATTTCTTAAGACACATTGAAAGATGTGCGGTTTTAGTTCATGTCATTGATTGCGCGACTTTAGAGCCAGATCGCGATCCTTTACAAGATCTAGACATTATTGAAAAAGAATTATCACTCTATGGCGGATTGGAAGATAGACCAAGAATTGTGGTCTTAAACAAAATAGATGTTCCTGAAGCAAGAGAGTTAGCGCAGATGATTTTGCCTGAAATTCATGCACGAAATCTAGAAGGATATTTAATCTCTGCTGTTTCTAGAGAGGGACTAAAGGAATTTTTATTTGCTGTTGCTGAGTTAGTTGTGCAATGGAGAAAAACTCATTCACAAGATGAGAACGCCAGAATTGTGTTACGTCCAGACGGAGTTGGCGCACTTGGTTTCCAAGTAAGACATGATGGCAACCGCTATTACGTCACAGGCAACAAAGTTGAAAGATGGATTAGACAAACTGACTTTTCTAATGATGAAGCTGTCGGTTATCTAGCTGATCGTTTCCAAGTTTTAGGAATTGAAGAAGCTTTAAGAAAAGCTGGGGCAAAACCTGGCGCTGAAGTTGCCATCGGAGAAGGCGAAAACGCCGTAATCTTTGATTGGGATCCAGGTATTGATACTGGTGTAAAAAATGTTCGAGGACCTCGAGGCACAGATATTCGATTGGATGGAAGATGAGTCAAGATTTGAGAACTCAAATTTCTAAAGCTAAACGAATAGTTGTCAAAGTTGGTTCTTCTTCTTTAACAACTGCTCAAGGTGGCATTGATACTCAAAGAGTAAATGCAATTGTTGACTCTTTAGCAAAACATAAAAACGCGGGACATGAGATTGTTTTAGTTTCTTCAGGAGCTATTGCTGCTGGGTTATCCCCATTGGGATTGACCAGCAGGCCAAAAGATTTAGCACTTCAACAAGCTGTCGCCAGTGTTGGTCAAGGACTTTTGGTACACCGATACGCAGAATCATTTGCCAAACACGGAATAACTGTTGGTCAAGTACTTCTAACTGCAGAAGATATGAGCAGAAGATCTAATTATCGAAACGCTCAACGAACTTTTGCAAAATTATTGGAGTTAGGAGTTATTCCAATCGTTAACGAAAATGACACCGTCGCCACAGATGAAATTCGTGTGGGAGATAACGATCGTTTGGCAGGAATTGTTACTCATTTAATTAATGCTGAAGCTTTAGTTTTACTTTCCGATGTTGATGGTCTAATGACTGCTCCTCCAGGAGAAACTAATTCAAAACTAATTTCTGAAGTAAAAACTTTTGACGATATTTCTGGTGCACAAATTGGTGGCGCAGGAAATAGTGGTGTGGGATCAGGAGGCATGAGTACCAAAGTTCAAGCAGCGCGCATTGCAACTGCTGGAGGTGTTCCAACAATAGTTACGAGTGCATCCAATTTGAGTTTTGTTTTTGAAGGCAAAGACGTGGGAACCGTATTTCATCCAGGTAAAGAAAAACTCTCTGCTCGCTCACTTTGGTTAGCTCATGCAACTGATGTCAGAGGTTCAATCAGTATTGATCAAGGTGCTGTTATTGCAGTAACTGAAAAAAGAGCGTCACTTCTACCTGCTGGAATTAAAAATGTAACAGGTGAATTCGAAGTTGGCGATGCTGTGGAAATTGTTTCTGAGAATGGAACAGTGCTGGGCAGAGGCTTAGTTAATTTTGATTCCTCAGAATTACCAAACTTGATGGGTAAGAATTCTGCAAAATTACTTCAAGAATTTGGTGAGGGGTATGACAAAGAAGTAATTCACCGAGATGACCTTGTCTTAATAGACGAACAAGTAAGTAAGAATTAGAATAAAAACATATGACTGAAAATACAAATGCGGTTATTGAAGTAGCAAAAAAAGCTCGCATTGCAAGTTATGAACTTGCCCAGTTAAATCGAGATGCCAAAGACAAAGCACTTCTTGCGATGGCAGATGCTCTGGTTGCAAACATTGAGAAAATTACAGCAGCAAATCAAATTGATGTTGAAAATGCTAAAAAATCTGGAACAGAAGCTGCAATTATTGATCGTTTAACTTTGAACTTAGAACGTGTAAAAGAAGTAGCACAAGGATTATTAGATATTGCAAAATTGCCAGATCCAATTGGAGAAGTTATCAGAGGTTGGGTTCAACCAAATGGTTTAGAAATTGAACAAAAAAGAGTTCCCATGGGAGTAATTGGAATGATTTATGAAGCAAGACCAAATGTAACAGTTGATGCAGCTGGCCTTTGTTTAAAAAGTGGAAATGCAGTTTTATTAAGAGGTTCAACTTCAGCTAAAAATACAAATGAAGCTTTGATAACAGTAATGCGTGATGCAATTGCAAAAGTAGGAATTCCAGCTGATTCAATTCAAATTGTCCCTGGCGATACCCACGATTCAGTTAAGGATTTAATGAGTGCGCGTGGATTTGTTGACCTTTTGATTCCTCGAGGTGGAGCATCATTAATTAATTCAATTGTTAATGATTCTTTGGTACCAGTTATTGAAACAGGTGTTGGTAATTGTCACGTTTACATTGATGAAGAAGCAGATATTGATATGGCCGTTTCAATTTTAGTGAACTCAAAGGCTTCAAGAGTAAGTGTTTGCAATGCAGCAGAAACTTTTCTAGTGCATGAAAAGATTGCTGAGAAATTCTTACCAAAAGCACTAGCTGCCCTAAAAGATCAAAAAGTAACTATTCATGGTGATTCAAAAATCAAACCATATTGCGAAAAATCTGCAATCAATTTTGCACCAGTAACAGATCATGATTGGGAAGCTGAATATTACAGTTTAGATATTGCTGCAGGAATTGTTTCTTCTATGGATGAAGCAATTGCTCATATTAGAAAATGGTCATCAAATCACACAGAAGCCATAGTTTCTGATTCGATGAAAAACATTGATAAATTCATTGCCCAAATTGATTCAGCAGCAGTAATGGTTAATGCTTCCACAAGATTTACCGATGGTGGAGAGTTTGGGTTTGGTGCTGAAATTGGTATTTCTAACCAAAAACTTCACGCCAGAGGCCCAATGGGACTTGTTGAGATGACTAGTACAAAATATGTTGTAAAGGGTAAAGGTCATATCAGAGGGAAAATTGGAGAGATAACTAAATGATTAGATTAAGTGAAGTTGCTGAAGAAGGCGTTAAATTACCTTTTCATCCAATTGTTTTTGGAATTGGAATGTTTTCCTTATTAGCACTTGCACTTTTTCTAGTTACACGACTTGATTCTGAAAGATAAATTATGACCAGCCGTATTGGGCTGCTGGGTGGCACATTTGATCCAATTCATAATGGCCATATTGCAATTGCAAAAACGGCGATTCAACAACTTAAATTAGATAAAGTATTTTTAATACCGGCAGGAAATCCTTGGCAGAAATCTGAATTTACAGATTCAAAGCATCGCCTTGAAATGGTTAAAAAAGCTGCCCAAGATTTAGAAAAAGTTGAAGTTCTAGAGATTGAAGTGAAGAAATCTGGCCCAACTTACACATTCGAAACTTTGCAAGAATTACATACTAATTATCCAGAATCTGAATTTACTCTCATTCTTGGAAGCGATGCTGGTGCGGGAATTAATACCTGGAAAGAACCAAATTTGGTTAAAACTTTGGCTCGAATATACGTTGTCCAAAGGGCGGGAGATTTCACTCAAGATTGGCACTTTGATCACATTCAAATGCCACCAATTGAGATTTCTTCTACCTCAATAAGAGAAAAAGTTAAGAATAAAGAGTCAATTTCAGAATTGGTTCCAAAGTCGGTAAATGAATACATTTCTGCCAATGGTTTATACAAAAATTGAGTGTGCAATAATAGACTTAATGATTGATAGAAAAAACTCTTAATGCCAGCATCACCTAAATCTCGTCACCTTGCAAAATTAGCTGCAGAAGCCGCATTAGATAAATTGGCAACAGATGTAACTCTCATAGATGTAAGTTCTAGATTCCCCCTTTCAGACATGTTTGTTATTGCCTCTGCTGCAAACCATCGTCAAGTAAAAGCAGTTTGTGAAGGAATTGAAAAAGCCCTTTCAGTAGAAGGTGTTAAACCACTAAATCGTGAAGGTCAATCCGATAGTCATTGGATTTTATTAGATTATGAAGAAATAGTGGTTCACGTTCAATTAGCAGAAGATCGCGATTATTACAGCATTGAAAGACTTTGGAAAGATTGTCCAATTGAGGTAGTCAATGGCTAACAGGCAACTTGTTTTATGGAGACATGGAAGAACCAGCTGGAATTTAGAGCAAAGATTTCAAGGTCAAACTGATATTCCACTGGATGAAGTTGGGGAACAGCAAGCAAAAAGTGCTGCACAGTTATTGCAACACTTAAAACCTGCTTACATTGCATCTTCTGATTTGATGAGGGCTAATAAAACAGGTTTAGAGTTAGCTAAATTAGTAAACTTAGAAGTTCCCAAAGATGAGTCATTTAGAGAAACTGCTCATGGCTTATGGGAAGGTTTAACTTACTCAGAGTTAAGAGCAAAATATGAAGAAGAATATCTTAATTGGTCAGCTGGTCAAGAAATAAGACCAGGAAGTACTGGAGAGACTCGTTCAGAAGTTGCAGATCGCATGGTCAAAGGAATTACTAAACATATTGAAAATGTGCCAAATAATTCTGTTTTTGTTATTGCTACCCATGGTGGAGCAGCCAGAGTTGCTGCAGGAAAATTAATGGGATTGCCACCACAAACTTGGGTTTCATTAGGAATTATTAGTAATTGTTCTTGGATTGTTTTAAATGAACCTGCCGAACCACATTTGCCTTGGAGATTAGTTGAATATAACGCCGGATCTCTTCCAACTCCTGCGTTAAGTGATGACAGATAGGACTCAAGACAAAGTTCGTTAATATCTCTAGGTAGAGTTCTATTTCTGAAATAAAATTAGGGGCTATGGCGCAGCTGGTAGCGCACTTGCATGGCATGCAAGGGGTCAGGGGTTCAAATCCCCTTAGCTCCACTTAATTTAAATTTTTGTGTTATATTGTTAATTAACTAAGACACGGGAGTTCGGGCCTAATCCGGACTGAGAGAGCGACTAATTGGTGTCGCTGACCGTTTAACCGTTTGGGTAATGCCAGACAGGGAGAAGAAAATATGTTTATTATTTTTACAGCGTGGAATTATCCAGTAACAATTTTGGAATTATCAGCAGTTATTACTTCACTAATTGGCGTTTGGCTAGGAACAAATGGAGCCAGATTTACTTGGCCGTGGTGGGTAACTGGTTCAATTCTTTATGGCTTGTTATTTCTTCAGTACGACTTGATTGCAAGTGCTGCTCTGCAATTAGTTTTTATCGCTGGAGGCATTTGGGGTTGGTTTGGTTGGGGAAAAAGTGGAGCCAAGCCTGGAAGTTTAAGAAATAAAGAAAGAGCAATTTGGTTTTTGGCTTTAGTCGTTTCCTGGATTTTGTTAGCACCCGCACTTGCCTCAATTGGTGCTGCAGCAACTTGGCTAGATTCATTTATTTTGTTAGGTAGTTTGATCGCACAAATATTAATGGTTCGAGAAAAATTTGAAGCTTGGCCAATTTGGTTTGTTGTAGATTTTGTAGCAACTATTCACTATGCAAGACAAGATCTTTGGTTTACTTCACTGCTCTACATCGTTTTCACCATTATCGCTTTAGTTGGCTGGAGAAAGTGGCAGAGCAAGGCTCAGATTTAATGAGTCAAGTTTATAACTTGTCAGATCTTGTTCAAAACGTAAATTCATCTAGCAAAAAATGTGGGCAAACAAAGATTGTTGTTATTGATGGGCCAGCAGGTTCGGGAAAAACTACTTTAGCTAAATCTCTATCCGGATTATTAGAAAACTGTCCGATAATTCATATGGATGAAATATATGAGGGCTGGGAAAACGCACTGTCACCAAAAACTTCTCAGGATTTGGTGGAATGGATTATCAATCCATTATTAGAAGATAAATCTATTGAATATATAAAATATGATTGGAATCTGGAACAAAGAATTGAAAAGGTAGTCATCAATAATCCCCAAGTAATGATTATCGAAGGTGTGGGTTCTTCTGTATCTGAAATTTCTAAACATGCGTGCTTGAAATTGTGGATTGAAGTTAATGAGGAAACCGGAATTAATCGGGTATTGACTCGGGATGGTCTACAGATTCAAGAGCAGATGAAAAAATGGCAAAGCCAAGAATCCAAATTCTTTATTGAAAATAACTCGAAAGAAAATTCAGATATTTGGATTGATGGGGATCCCGTGGTGAAAATTGACACCAGTTCCCAATTCGTGAGGACTAATCGGTAAGTTTTACTTCGTGAACAACCCAAAAGACAACCAAGAGCTAAATGCAACTTTAGACATCGAGGCTATTCAAGCCAAATGGTTACCAATTTGGGAAAAGAAACAACCGTTTAATGCCTCTAACGATCCAGATGATGATCGTAAAAGAATTTATGTTTTGGATATGTTTTCGTATCCATCTGGTGATTTGCACATGGGTCATGCCGAAGCATTTGCAATTGGTGATGTTGTTTCCAGATATTACTTTCAAAAAAATTATAACGTTTTCCATCCAGTTGGTTGGGATTCATTTGGTTTGCCTGCAGAAAACGCTGCGATTAAACGTGGTGAAAATCCTGCCAAATGGACTTATGCAAATATTGAAACTCAAGCTGAATCATTTAAGCGTTACGCAATTTCTTTTGATTGGTCACACAGACTTCATACATCCGATCCTGAATATTACAAATGGACCCAATGGCTCTTTTTACAGTTATATAAAAAAGGTTTGGCTTATCGAAAAGCTAGCAATGTCAACTGGTGTCCTTCTTGTCAAACAGTTCTAGCAAATGAGCAAGTAGTTGCAGGAGCATGTGAAAGATGTAGTGCTGTTGTAACGAAAAGAGAATTAACGCAGTGGTATTTCAAAATTACGGATTATTCTCAAAGACTGCTTGATGACATGGAACAACTTGAAGGTAAATGGCCTGAACGAGTTTTGACCATGCAAAAGAACTGGATCGGTAAATCTGAAGGTGCCTATGTGGATTTTCAGGTTGAAGGAATTGAAAAACCTGTAACAGTTTTTACCACAAGACCAGATACATTATTTGGAGCAACGTTTTTTGTAGTTGCAGCAGATTCTAAACTTGCTCAAGAGTTAGTTCTGGAAGAAAAGAAAATAGAATTAAACAATTATATTCAAGAAGTAAGAAAAGCTACCGATATTGAACGACTTGCAACAGATAGACCTAAATCTGGAGTTTTCCTTGGTCGCTATGCCATAAATCCAGCAACTCAACAAAAGATCCAAGTTTGGGCATCAGATTATGTCTTAGCTGATTATGGAACCGGTGCAATTATGGCAGTTCCGGCACATGATCAAAGAGATTTAGATTTTGCAAAAGCATTTAAATTACCTGTCCAAGTAGTTGTTGATACTGGTGAAGAAGATCCTGCCTTAACGGGTGTAGCAACACCTGGTGATGGCAAATTAATTAATTCAGGACCATTAGATGGTTTAGACAAAGTTTCAGCAATTAAGAAGATTAATGAAATTCTTGAAAAAAATAAGCAAGGAAAAGGTGCGGTTAATTTCCGTTTACGTGACTGGTTAATTTCTCGTCAACGTTATTGGGGAGCCCCAATTCCAATCATTCATTGCCCAAAATGCGGTGAAGTAGCGGTGCCTGAATCTGAATTACCAGTTCGATTACCAGATTTAGCAGGAGACCAACTTGCTCCTAAGGGAACCTCTCCGTTAGCTGCAGCAACAAGTTGGGTCAATACAAAATGTCCAAAGTGTGGCAGTGATGCTCAAAGAGACAGTGACACTATGGATACATTTGTCGATTCTTCTTGGTATTACTTACGTTATCCATCAGCTCATGATGCAACTAAAGCCTTTGATCCGGCCCAACTAAAACGTTGGTTACCAGTTGAGCAATATGTAGGTGGCGTAGAGCATGCAATTTTACATTTGCTTTATTCAAGATTTTTCACAAAAGTATTAAACGATTTAGGTTTAGTTGATTTCAACGAACCATTTAAAGCCTTATTAAATCAAGGTCAAGTAATTCTTGATGGTGCTGCAATGAGTAAATCAAAAGGAAATATGGTTGATTTAGGCGAACAAATTGCAGAATTTGGTGTTGATGCTGTGCGCTTAACGATGGTTTTTGCAGGACCACCAGAAGATGACATTGATTGGGCTGAAGTTTCCCCAGGTGGTTCAAAGAAGTTTTTAGCAAGAGCTTGGCGCTTAGCTAAAGATGTAACTTCGGAAGTTGATGAAGATTTTGAAAAAGGTGAGTTATCGCTTCGTCAAGCAACACATAGAACTATTGCTGAAATTACAACTTTGATCGAATCTTTCAGATTCAATGTGGTTATCGCTAGAACAATGGAACTAGTAAACGTGACTAGAAAAGCCATAGATACAGGTTGTGGTCCAAAAGATCCAGCAGTAAGAGAAGCCGTTGAAGCAATCACCATTATTTTGTCTTTGTTTGCCCCATACACATCAGAAGAGATGTGGGAAATTCTTGGTCACAAAGAACTTGTTTCAAAAGCCGGATGGCCACAAGTTGATCCAAAACTTCTAGTTAGAGATTCAGTTGTATGTGTTGTGCAAGTGTCTGGAAAATTAAGAGCAAGATTAGACGTATCACCAGATATTTCCTCCGAAGAGTTGGAGAAATTAGCCCTGGAGACACCAAATGTTGTCAAAATCTTAGATGGAAAAGCCATCAGAACTGTAATTGTTCGTGCTCCAAAATTAGTTAATATCGTTCCTGAATAATCCACAGCTAAGGTTTTTCCACAGTAAGTAATTTCTAAAACAATAAATTTTGGGTGTAATCCCATAATTATCTAATGCCTGAATTAGATAAAGATGAAGTTGTTGAGAAGTTAATCAAGATAGCTAAAAAGAATCTAAAGCCTGCAAAAAAGAATGAAAATCTTCCAACCCGCGCTAATTGGAGATTTGAGATTCCTCCAAGAAATATCAGAACTATTTCAGTAATCCTTTTGTTGTCTGCAATTTTTTCTGGCATGTATTGGTGGAATTCCAAAATTAGAGATAATGAGCAATCGGATTTGATTATTCCTGCTTCAGAGTCAGTTGAACAAATAGATCAAGAAAATATAGCTTTATCTGAAGTAGTGGTCTATGTGTCAGGCGATGTTATAAAAACTGGGGTATTTACATTACCTAGTGGATCACGAGTAATTGACGCTTTAGAAAAAGCTGGAGGGCTAACTAAAAATGGGAAAATTGGCGACAATAATCTAGCAAGGCTAATAACCGATGGCGAACAAATTGACTTTAGTAGTAACTCAAATCCAAATTCTAAACAAACGAGTAATAACGCAAAGAAATCAAATGGATGTATAAATCTAAATACTTCAACTCTGAGCGAATTAGACTCGCTCCCTGGAGTAGGACCAGTTTTAGCGCAACGAATAATCGACTGGAAAGAGTCAAATGGGGGATTCAAATCTGTAGAGCAGCTAAGCGAGGTTAGCGGTATTGGAAAATCAAAATACTCAACGATCAGCGCTAAATCTTGCGTCTAGATATTGATGCTAGATTCTTACCTTTTGCAATAATTATTTGGGCGGTTTCACTCTTAACCATTACTGGTAAATACGTTCTCATTGCATTACTAGTTGTTGTATTTCTGATCTCTATTTATTTTAAGAAATTTAAGTTCATTCATCTATTTGTAATTCTTGTTACATTTCTTAGTGCTTTCTCACGAACCACAAATACCCAGATTCCCAATTTAACTCCAGGGATCCCCGTAATCATGGAAGTGAAAGTCATTTCGGACTTAAGCAAAAAAGTGGGCAGAAATATTGGAATTTACAGAGAAGAAGAAAGTAACTTTGTAATTGCTAAATCAATTCGTCTTGAGGAAGTAGGAATCGAAGATCCTAGAAGGATTAATTATAAGTCAAAGATAAAAATCGAATTAGGCAAATTCAGTGACAAAGTTGAATTCGGTACAAAACTTACAGTCAAAGGTAAAATCAGTGCATACAACTTTCAAAATATAGCCTATTCACTAAAAGTTGAAGAGTATTCGATTTTAAAAGAAGCAAATCTATTTGACAAAGCAATAAACAAAGTGCGAAGTAATTTCTTAGCGACAACATCATCACTTTCGGGAGATACCCGTGAACTTCTTCCTGGATTAATTTTAGGCGACACCAGGAATCAATCATTGTCCTTAAGTCAAGATATGAAAAATAGTGGTCTAACGCATCTAACTGCAGTTAGTGGTGGAAACATTGCAATTCTCTTATTAGCAATCATTTGGCTATGTCAAAAATCTAAATTCACGATAAGAAAACAGATAATGACTGGATTAGTTGTTTTAATCATTTTTGCCCTTCTAGTAAGAACCGAACCAAGTGTTGTTCGAGCATCTTTAATGGGAGCGATATCTCTGCTTGGTCTTTTCACCGGAACAAGGAGACATGGAATTTCAGCTCTTGTGGCGACAATATGTGTTGCGTTACTTTTGGATCCAAATTTGGCAGTCTCTTGGGGTTTTTGTCTCTCAGTATTTGCAACAGCAGGTTTATTAGTTTTTACTAGAACTTTTGCAAATAGAATTTCAGACTTTGTTCCAAGAATTCCTGAATCACTTTCTGTTTTGATAGCAGTTGCACTATCTGCACAAATTTCTACTGCAGGACTCATTGCTGGATTTAGTGGGCAGATAACTCTTTGGTCTATCCCAGCTAATTTACTTGCTTCACCTGCGATTCCTTTTGTCACAATTCTGGGATATCTATCTCTGGTTTTTTCTAATTTCTACACACCGATTGCATACATCTTTGGATACCTAGCTTCAATCTTTGCCAACTGGATTGGATTTCTTGCTCACTATTTTGCTTCTCAAGAATCAAGCATTATTCATGTCCCAAAAGGAATTATCGGATTTTTACTGATCAGTTTCATTATGGCTTTATCGGCGTCTCTTTTCTTTCTAATTGCAAAGACAAAAATTGAGCACAAAAGAACTCTGTCAATATCTTTATTTTTGATACTTATTTGTTTAGTCGTCTTAAAAACTAAAGAACCAAAGAATTGGCCAATAAGTAATTGGCAATTTGTGATGTGTGATGTTGGTCAAGGTGATGGATTGGTTTTAAGAGATTCAACTGGCAAGGTTTTAGTAGTAGACGTTGGCCCCAATGGTCAATTAATGAATGATTGCTTAAAGAAATTAGGAGTAAAAACTATAGATGTATTGATGCTTACACATTTTCACGCAGATCACGTAGAAGGACTTGAGTTAGTTAAAAATCGGCACAAAATTGAAAAGGTCTATTTAACTTGGGTAGAAGATCCAATCTATGAAGTAGAACGAACTAGAGCCTTACTTATTGGCATTCAAACCTCTCACATAGCATCTGGAGAAGTTATTTCCTTAGGTGAAATGAAAATAAAGTGCTTGTGGCCTACAAGAATTAAATTAAATCTGGGTTCTATTCCTAATAACGCAAGTCTTGTTAATTTGGTAACAATCAAGAATGCCTCATTTTTATTGACTGGCGATATTGAACCTCCAGCTCAAGAAGCAATTCAAAAACTTTGGAAGATTCCTCAAGTTGATGTAGTGAAAGTTCCCCACCATGGTTCAAAATTTCAGGACGCAAATTTCCCTAAATGGACTAGAGCGCGATTAGCACTAATAAGTGTTGGGCAAGAAAATAGTTATGGGCACCCAGCCAAATTAACTCTGGATTTGTATCGTGATTCAGGTATGCAGGTGTTAAGTACTGATGAAGTTGGTTCCATTGCGATTGGCATAAGTGCCGACGACTCGATCCAAGTCAGCACTAAAGACTAGTCTTAGTTTAGAGACCTCATGACTAACTTACCCAAATTAACCCTGATAACAGGTACCACTGATCTGCTCGTAGACAGAGCTTTGGAAAAAGTATGGAGTGCATTAAAAACAAATATTAAAGACATAAGTAAACAAGAAATTGATGCAACAAGTGAAGATGCATATATTGAATTTGCTGACGCCATGTCACCCAATCTTTTTGGCAGTTCTTATCTAGTAATTGTTGATCACATCAATGTTGCTGAAGACAAATTAGATGAGAAATTAGTAGAGGCTTTAAAGAATGCCGAATCAAATATTTCTGAAGAGAACTATCTTGTTGTAATTCACAGGGGAGGTGCTGGGGGAACAGGCATAGTGAAAGCCCTGCAAAAACAAAAAGTTGCTGAAATTAAATGCGAAACAATTAAAGATCCTCATGAATATTTAGATTTCATGAGGTTAGAGTTCAAAAGAAATAAGAAAACAATCGACGAAGATGCCTTACTTGCTCTAAGAGATGCGGTCGGAGAAGAACTAGATGAACTGTCAGGTGCCATCAATCAACTATGTTTTGATGTTCTCGAGGACAAGATCACGCTTGAGTCTGTAAAAAAGTATTATCAAGGTAATGCCGCTGTAAAAGTTTTTGATATTACTAACGCATTATTTAATGCAGATCCCCATTCAGCACTTGAGAAATTAAATGATTTACTGGAACAAGATAGTAATTCATTTGTTTATATCGTTTCTGTCCTTGCAGGATCCTTAAGAAAATTGGTTAAGTTAGCTGGTTTACCAACGTCTGCAAGCGATTTTCAAATCGCGCAGGAACTAGGAATTAATCCAAAACAAGTTAAATATCTGAAGTCTCAGTTAAGGAATTGGACTCCAACTTCATTAGCTAATGCGGTTGTTGAGTTAGCAAAAGTAGATGCTCTTGTAAGAGCTGGTTTTGATGGAATTTACTTAGATAACAACCAAAAAAGATTCTTACTTGAAACAACAATTCAAAAAATTGGTGCTTCAGCTAGATAAATTACTTCTTCTTTTTTGCTAGTCTCTTATCAATTGCAGATTTACGATTAGCTGCTTGGTTTTTATGCAAAACACCTTTAGCAGCAGCCTTATCTAATTTCTTACTAACTTCGCGAGCAAGCTTTGCAGCATTAGCGTCGCCTTTTTCTAAAGCTTCGTTGAAATGACGGATTGCAGTTTTGATTGAGGAACGCACACCTTTGTTGCGATCGCGTGCAGCATTGTTTTGTCCGATGCGCTTAATTTGCGACTTAATATTTGCCACTTTTAAATGCTCATTTCTTAGTTGTGATGTGCTGTGAGGCACTTGTGTGCACCGCAGGCTCTCAAGGGTAGCGTGTGACTGTAAAGCAAGGGGAAAGCACCCTTAAGCATGCTCCAATTATTAGAGGAAAGACCACCAGGCTCATCGTGACCATTGAGATAAATCCCGCTGGCACAACACCGCCTGAGTTAATTAGAAACTTTTGCGTTATCGCGCATATTGATCATGGCAAATCAACATTGGCTGATCGAATGTTGCAAATAACAGGTGTCGTAGAAGAAAGAAATATGCGTGCTCAGTACTTGGATCGAATGGATATTGAGCGTGAACGCGGAATCACAATTAAATCTCAAGCAGTTCGCCTACCTTGGGTAGGACTAGACAATAAAAATTACATACTTAATTTGATTGATACTCCTGGACACGTTGATTTCACCTACGAAGTAAGTAGATCTTTAGAAGCTTGCGAAGGCACCATTTTATTGGTCGATGCTGCTCAAGGAATCGAAGCGCAAACTTTGGCAAATCTTTATTTAGCCTTAGAAAATGATATGACAATCATTCCGGTGTTAAACAAAATTGATTTACCAGCAGCACAACCTGATAAATATGCTGCAGAGTTAGCAAACATTGTTGGATGCAAACCAGGTGATGTATTAAGAGTCAGTGCCAAAACAGGCCAAGGAGTTAAAGAGTTACTTGATTTAGTTGTAGTTGAAGTGCCTGCACCAGTTGGTGATGCAAATGCACCGGCTCGTGCCATGATTTTTGATTCGGTTTATGACACTTACCGTGGTGTTGTTACCTATGTTCGAGTCATTGATGGCAAATTAACTCCTCGCCAAAAAATTAAAATGATGTCCTCAGGTGCCACGCATGAACTTCTAGATATAGGTGTAATTTCTCCTGAACCAAAATCCACAAAAGGTTTAGGGGTTGGAGAAGTTGGTTATTTAATAACCGGGGTAAAAGATGTTCGCCAATCTCGAGTAGGTGACACGATTACTGATTTCGTTAAACCTGCAACTCAAGCTTTAGCTGGTTTTAGAGATCCAAAGCCAATGGTTTTTGCTGGCTTATTTCCTATTGATGGCAGCGATTATCCATTACTACGAGATGCTTTAGATAAATTGCAATTAAATGATGCAGCATTGGTTTATGAACCAGAATCTTCCGTTGCTTTAGGTTTTGGTTACAGATGCGGATTTTTAGGTTTACTTCATTTAGAAATTGTTAGAGAAAGATTAGATCGAGAATTTAACTTAAGTTTGATCTCAACTGCTCCAAGTGTGGGATATCGAATCTTGATGGAAGATGGCCAAGAAATTGATATCACTAATCCAAGTGAATTTCCAAGTGGCAAAGTTTCTGAAATTTATGAACCAGTAGTGAAAGCAACAATTCTTACTCCCAGTGAGTACATAGGCCCAGTTATGGAACTAGCCCAAGAGCGTCGTGGGCAAATGCACAATATGGATTATTTATCTGAAGATCGAGTTGAACTTAGATACACTTTGCCTTTGGCAGAAATTGTGTTTGATTTCTTTGATCAATTGAAATCAAAAACTAGAGGTTATGCCTCTTTTGATTATGAACCATCTGGTGAACAGGTTGCAGATTTAGTAAAAGTTGACATTTTATTACACGGCGATCCAGTCGATGCATTTTCATCCATTGTGCACAAAGACAAAGCTTATGCATATGGAGTAGAAATGACTGGAAGATTAAAAGAATTAATCCCAAGACAGCAATTTGAAGTTCCAATTCAAGCAGCAATTGGTGCAAGAATTATTGCCCGAGAATCTATTAGAGCAATTAGAAAAGACGTATTAGCAAAATGCTATGGCGGAGATATCAGTCGTAAGCGAAAACTTTTGGAGAAACAAAAAGAAGGAAAGAAGCGCATGAAGATGGTGGGCCGAGTAGAAGTACCTCAAGAAGCCTTCGTGGCAGCCCTGCAAACCAACGCTGATTCTGCCTCTAAAGACAAGAAATAATTACCCACAAATTCAAATATTTCTCTATTTCAACTAGCCAGAACCCCGATATATCTGATAAATAAGTATGTAACTTTTAAATCCTTAAGGAGTTTTAGTGACTAAGACCATGACAGGTAGTGCCACAGCACCATTTCCAACCCCTGCCAGATCTGTTGCGCACATGTTGCAAGAACGTGTTCGCGTTGCACCTAACTCATCAGCTTTCATGCGTCGCACCCAAACTGGATGGACCACTATTTCTTGGCAAAACTTTAATGAACAAGTTGTGCATATTGCTGCAGGATTAATTGGACTTGGACTTAAAAACGAAGAACGTGTCGCAATCGCCAGTATGACTAGATATGAATGGGTTGCAGCAGACTTAGGAATTTTAACTGCTGGAGGAGCAGTAACTACTGTTTATGCTCAAACAGAACCAGATGATGTGGCATACATCTTGAATGATTCAGAGACAAAATTTGTATTCGCAGAAAATGAAGAACAACTAACCAAACTAAGAAATAGAAAGCACCAAATTCCAAATGTTCAGAAAGTAATAGTTTTTGAAGGAAGAGGCGATGGGGATTGGGTAATAAGTCTTGATGAATTAGAGGAAATGGGTAGACAACAACTTAGAAGTACTCCACGACTTGTTTCTGATCGAATTGAAACCATTAAATCTGAAAACCTGGCAACCCTGATGTACACATCAGGCACAACTGGCAGACCAAAAGGTGTGGTGCTACTTCATTCAAATTGGGCATTTGAAGGTGCAACAATCGAAACTTTAGGATTTTTAAGATCAGATGATGTGCAAATGTTATGGCTTCCCTTGGCACATTCATTTGGAAGCGTATTGCTCGCAGCCCAACTACAAATTGGATTTACTACAGCCGTTGACGGACAAGTTGATCGCTTAGTTGAAAACTTAAGTTTCGTTAAACCAACATTCATGGGTGCTGTTCCAAGAATTTTCGAGAAAATCTATGCCAAAGTAACAGGCGATGTAGAGCATGAAGGTGGCGCCAAAGCCAAGATATTCAATTGGGCTTTAAATGTTGGAGTAAATGCTGCCAAAGCAAAAAGAATTCAGGGAATTGAACCAGACAGAGCAACAAAAGCGCAATTAGCAATTGCTAACAAATTAGTTTTCAGTAAATTGCAAAAAAGAATGGGTGGCAGGATTCGATTCTTTGTTTCAGGCGCTGCTGCTCTTTCTACAGATGTGGCTTGGTTTTTTGAAGCCGCGGGTTTAACAATTTTGGAAGGCTATGGTTTAACAGAAACAAGTGCTGCTACAACTCTTAACCGTCCTCATTCTGTAGGAATTGGCACTGTTGGAGAAATCTTTAATGGGATGGAAATAAAACTTGATACCGATGGTGAAATTTTAATTAAGGGTCCGGGAGTGATGAAGGGTTATCACAATTTGCCCGAAGAAACAGCTAAATGTTTCACTAGCGATGGATGGTTTAGAACTGGTGATATTGGCGAAATTGATGAACAAGGACGAGTCAAAATAACCGACCGAAAGAAAGATTTAGTTAAAACTTCGAACGGTAAATTTGTTGCCCTTAGTTTTATTGAATCAAAATATAAAGGAATAACAAAAATTGCTAGCAATATGATCGCGCAAGCAATAAACAAACCTTTTGTGGCAGCACTTGTTGCAGTTGACGCAGATTCCCTTAAAGCTTTTGCTGATCAAAGAAAACTTGAAGGAAGTTATAGTTCACTTTTGAGAGATAAAGCTGTGACTGATCAAATCGCAGGAGAAATAGATCAATTAAATAGAACACTTAATCCTTGGGAACAAATCAAAGAATTTAGAGTGCTTCCTACAGACCTTGCCATCGAATCTGGAGAACTCACACCTAGTATGAAAGTTAAACGAGATGCAGTTGGCAAACGTTACCAATCACTAATTGAAGAAATGTACGCCAACAAATAACAAATAAGGATTAAATGGCGGCATTACCCGAGGGTGATTCAGCACCAAGTGATGGAAGATTACCTAATGTTGGCAATTTAAAAAACAAACCATTTTCTTTATATGTGCACGTGCCATATTGCTCAAAGAGATGCGGATATTGCGACTTTAACACCTACACTCCATCAGAATTAGAGAGAGACGATCAGATAGATAGATGGCTTCAATCAGCAATAAAGGAAACAATTTTTGCTAGGAAAATTCTAGGTGAAGAATTAACAGTCGATACCATCTTTTTTGGTGGAGGAACTCCATCTTTATTAGAAGCAAGTGTGGTCAAAGAATTTCTAAACAGTGTTTCAAAGCATTTTACATTAAAGAAAGATTTAGAGATAACCCTTGAGGCAAACCCAGACACCATTACTCAATCTAAAGCTGAAGATTGGCGAAAAGCAGGCATTAATCGAATCTCACTGGGTATGCAAAGTTCAGCAAAAAATGTATTACAAGTTCTTGATAGAACTCACAATCCCGCCAATGTTTTAACTTCAGTTGAAATACTGAAAAAAGCTGGCTTTGAAAATTTCAGTCTTGATTTGATTTATGGAACACCTGGTGAAAGTCTTGAAGACTGGTCTAACACTCTTAAAGACGCTATTGCAATTAATCCACCCCATATTTCAGCGTATTCGTTAGTAATTGAACCTGGAACGAAAATGGGATCACAATTAAGTCGCGGAGAAATTAAAGCAGTTAGTGATGATGATGCAGCAGATAAATATCAATTAGCAGAAGTAATGTTAACTGAGAATGGATATTTGTGGTATGAAATATCAAATTGGGCAAAAGAAAACAAAGAATGCCAACATAATTTGAATTACTGGAAAGGCAATAATTGGTGGGGAATTGGACCAGGTGCCCACTCTCATATAAATGGTGTTCGTTGGTGGAACAAAAAGTTACCCAAAAATTGGCGCGAAAGTTTAGATCAAGATCAAAGTCCAGCATTAGCCAGAGAAAACTTAACTAATGAACAAATAAGAAATGAAGAAGTAATGCTTTTAAGTCGATTAAAGACAGGTATAGATAAAGCTGATTTCGATCAAAAAAACGTTGAGAAATTAATTAAAGATAAATTAGTTAATGAGGTTTCTGGGAAATTAGAGTTAACCCTCGAGGGGCGGCTCTTGGCTGATGTGGTTTTTAGGCAATTAACTGCCTAGTGCAAACGTAGTTTCTGCTGACATTTCTGCAGGATTTATGAGTTGAATTCGCAGATTTATTGAAGAGCAAGTAATCTAGCACTTAGAGGTTTTGAGTGCTAAAGCTAATTATGAAACGGTGATTGCAAATAATGGATGAACGTAAGTTCGCTGTTTTGAAAGCAATTATTGAAGACTATGTAACAACTCAGGAACCAATTGGCTCAAAAAGTCTTGTTGAAAGACATAGTTTAAAAGTATCTCCAGCCACAGTAAGAAATGAAATGGCAGTTTTGGAAGATGAAGGCTACATAGTTCAACCTCATACCAGTGCTGGACGAATTCCAACCGATAAAGGTTATAGAACTTTCGTTAACAGATTAAATGAAGTTAGAGCTCTTTCCTCAGCTGAAAGTAAAGCAATCACTCAAGTCCTGCAAGGTGCAGTTGATCTAGACGATGTCATGCAAAAGACAGTGAAACTGCTTGCCCAATTAACGGGTCAAGTTTCTGTAGTTCAATATCCAACTCTTTCAAATTCAGTTGTTAAACACATTGATTTAATCGCAGTAACAGACTCTCGAATCATGATCGTATTAGTAGCTAATTCTGGTCGTCTGGAACAAGCAACTGTTGAACTATCAAAGCCTTTGACTTTGGAATCATTAGATTCACTGAGAATCAAGTTGAAATCAACAATTACTGATAAAAAGTTTTCAGAAGTAGCAAAACTCACTTCTGTGTTTTCAAAAACTGCAAATCCAACTGAAATTAAAGCAATTGAATCAATTGTAGACAAAGTAAATTTCTTAACAAAAGAATCTGCAGATCAAAAAGTAATGGTTGGTGGTGCAGGTAATTTAGCTAGATTAGAACCAGCTTTTAGCAAAAATCTACTTCCAGTACTTGATGAAATTGAAGAAAATGTAGTCGTGTTAAAACTGTTAGGCGAGATGGCAAGTACAGATGATATTTTTGTCAGAATTGGACACGAAAATAAAGCTTCTAATCTGCATTCAGCTTCGATTGTGGCAAGTGGTTACACCAGTGGAGATTCACTTTCAAAACTAGGAATTGTTGGCCCAACTCGTATGGATTACCCGGGAACAATGGCTGCAGTAGGTGCAGTTGCTAGATATCTGGGACGAATTTTAGGAAATAATTAATGGCAAATGATTTTTATGACGTATTAGGTGTTGATAGTGAAGCAAGTGGTGAGGAAATTAAAAAAGCTTATAGAAAACTTGCCCGTGAACTTCACCCTGATTTAAATCCAGATCCAGTAGCAGCCGAAAAATTCAAAGAGGTAACAACTGCTTATGAAACTTTAAGTGATGATCAAAAGCGCAGAATGTATGACTTAGGTTTTTCTGGTAATGGTCCATCAGCAGGTGGATTTGGTTTTGGTGGATTGGGAGATTTTGTTGATGCATTCTTTGGTTCAACTCAACAAAGAGGTCCAAGATCTCGAACTAGACGTGGACAAGATGCATTAATTAGATTAGATATCGATTTATTAGAAGCATATTCAGGATTTAATAAAGATTTAACAGTTGAAACAGCAGTGGTGTGCAATATCTGTAATGGTTCTTGTTGTGCTCCAGGAACTGCACCAAGTGTTTGTTCTATGTGTCGTGGACGCGGAGATGTTCAAGCAGTTCAAAGATCTTTACTCGGTCAAGTTGTTTCAAGTAGACCTTGTCCACAATGTTCAGGATTTGGAACAGTTTTACCAAGTCCTTGTTCTGAATGTTCAGGAGAAGGAAGAGTAAGAACTCGCGCAACTTTAAATGCACAAATACCAGCAGGTGTTGACACAGGAACAAGAGTTCAATTAGTTGGACGCGGTGAAGTAGGTCCTGGTGGTGGAGATCCAGGTGATTTGTATTTAGAGATAGTTGTGAAACAACATAAATCTTTACATCGTGTTGGCGATGATTTACAAAGCATCATCACAATTCCAATGAGTTCAGCTTCTTTGGGTACAACATTTGAATTTAAAACATTAGATGCAACTGAACAAATAACTGTTAAACCAGGAACTCAATCTGGAACCGTGATTTCTCTTAGAGGTCGAGGTATGCCTCGCTTGAGAAGAGAGGGACGTGGTGATTTACACATTGAAATCATTGTTCAAACTCCAACTGGCCTAAACGATGAACAAAAAGGTTTGATGAAGAAATTATCTGAATTACGCGGAGAAGATTCCCCTGTTGTTGAACCTGAAAAACTAAGTGATTCTGGATTGTTCAGCAAATTACGAGACGCTTTTACTCGCCCTTAATCATGGAACCAGCCTATTTTTTAGTTGCAACACCTGACTTAGATTCTCCTGTTTTCAACATCAAGGGAACAGAAGCTCATCATGCATTAAGAGTCAGACGAGTAAGGGAAAAAGAAAAACTTGTCGTTACTGATGGATTTGGGTTAGTTGCAGATGTGGAAGTATTGGCTGTTGGTCCTGGAGATCAAGTCACTGTAAAGGTTATTGGTAAAAAAACAAAAGCAAAGAAAAAACCCACAGTTTCTGTTGCCCAAGCATTAGCAAAAGGTGAAAGATCTGATTTAGCAATTGAATCCTTAACAGAAGTTGGGGTTGACGAGATTATTCCTTGGCAGGCAAATCGTTGCATTGTGAAATGGGATGATAAGTCTGAAAAAGGTGTTGAAAAATGGAAACAAATCTCAAGAGAATCATCTAAGCAATCTAGGAGAGCGTTTTTTCCAGAAATCACAAATTGTTTAGATTCAAAGAAGTTAGTTGGAATTTTTAAGGATTATTCAAAAGTTATCGTGCTTGATCCGGATTCAACTGTGTTATTTACTAAATTAGTTGAACAAATAACAGAAGATGTTTTATTAATTATTGGACCTGAAGGTGGCATAGAGGAAAATGAAATGCAACTATTTTCTGAAAATGGTGCGCTAACTGCATCTTTAGGTGAAACCATTCTTCGAACCTCAACAGCTGGTGGAATTTCAGCAGCTATTTTACTTTCAAAAACTAGATGGATAAACTAAGAAAATGACAAATTGTTTGTTTTGCAAAATTGTTGCCGGGGAAATTCCCAGTGCCAACGTATTAGAAAATAGTGACTTCTTTGCCTTTAGAGACATCGATCCCAAAGCACCGGTTCATGTTTTAGTGATTACAAAAAAACATTTTGAAGATATTGCTGAACTTTCAAAAAGTGACAACGTTTTGACAGCTGGTTTAATGAAATTTGCAACCGAAGTTGCAGAGATAGAAAAGCTAGAAAAAGGATTTAGAATTGTGCTTAATACCGGCCAAGAAGGCGGACAATCAGTACAACATGTTCATGCCCATGTCTTGGGTGGTCGTAGCCTCACCTGGCCACCAGGCTAATTAGACAAATTTACATAACTGAATACGATTAATAGACAATGACAAGTATTAGTAGTGACTTCCAGTCTCGAATTGTTGTGCCTCCTTCTTTATCAATGTCAGCACTTGTTGGCAGTAGTGATGAGTATTTAAGAACTATTGAAAATAGTTTTCCCAGAGTGGAATTGCATGTTCGAGGAAATGAAATTAATTTACTTGGACCAGCTGATGAAGTGAAATTGGCTAATCAACTTTTTTCTGAACTTATTACTGTTTTAAGAACAGGCCAAAGTTTGAGCGTTGAAACAGTGGAAAGATCTGTGGGAATGCTTAGAAGTGAAAGTGAAATTAGACCTAGTTCACTTTTGACAGCAGATATTCTCACCTCTCGCGGTAAATCAATTAGACCAAAAACTGTAAACCAAAAAGCCTACGTTGACGCAATCGACAAACATACTGTTGTTTTTGGCATAGGTCCAGCAGGATCTGGAAAGACATATCTTGCAGTTGCCAAAGCAGTTCAAGCTTTGCAAGCAAAACAAGTTAACAGAATTGTTCTAACTAGACCGGCTGTAGAAGCAGGAGAACACTTAGGTTTTCTTCCAGGTACTTTATCTGAAAAAATTGATCCGTATTTGCGACCACTTTATGACGCGCTGCAAGACATGATTGATCCTGACAAGATTCCTAAATTAATGACTAATGGATCAATTGAAGTGGCTCCACTTGCTTATATGCGAGGCAGAACATTAAATGATTCATTCATAATTCTTGACGAGGCTCAAAACACATCTCCTGAGCAGATGAAGATGTTCTTAACTCGATTAGGTTTTGGTTCAAGAATGGTAGTAACAGGTGATGTTACTCAAATTGATTTACCAAGTGGAACTAAGTCTGGATTAAAAGTGGTGCAGGACATCTTGCACGACGTCGACGATCTAGCTTTTATTCAGCTAAATTCTAAGGACGTAGTTCGTCATAAATTAGTAAGCAGAATTGTTGAAGCTTATGAATCATGGGATTCTGCAAAAGAAATACGTTGAGGCTTAACTAATTAATGATTGATGTTGATAATTCAAGTAGTTTTTCAATTGATGAAGTAAATGTTAAAAGTTATATCACTCAAATGTTGAAGTTTTTGAAAGTTAATACTAATTCAGATGTCTCAGTATTATTTGTAGACGAAGATGAAATGACAAAACAACATGTCCGCTGGATGAATGAACCAGGACCAACCGATGTGATGAGCTTTCCAATGGATGACATTGTGCTTCAAGATTCCAAACTTAGAAAAAAACAAGCAATTCTTGGAGACATAATTATTTGTCCAGCAGTTGCGTTAAGGGATTCAAGAGAGCAAGGGATAAATCCCGCATATCACTTAGTTTTTTTACTTGCGCACGGAATTTTGCACCTTTTAGGGCAAGATCACCAAGAAGTGTCACAACGAGTTGTGATGCAAAAACGTGAGCAAGGTATTATGAATTCCTTGAGGATATCCAAAAAAAGATGATCAACTTACCTATTTTTATTTTACTAGCAGCCATAGTCGAGATTCTTGCTGCATTTTTTATCGCAGGAAGAACTGCAATCTTAAAAACATCAGAATCCAGAGTTGAACAATTACGAAGAGAAGATATTAAAGGTATTGAAAAACTGCAAAAAGTAATCTCAGAAAAAGCAAAACACGTAGCAGTTTTACAACTTGTAGCATTAGCGCTTACATCAGCCGGTGGAGTGTTATTAACTTTTGTGTTTATTGAATCAAATATAGATCTAAATTCTGCTTTAGTCTTTGCAATTATTGTGGTTTCTTTAGTTGGCTTTATCGTTTTAGGAGTAGCACCAGAAACACTTGGAAAACAAAAGTCTGATCGAATATCTCTAATCACTGCTCCTGTTACCTTAGCAATCAAACCAATTATTTGGCCAATTGCAAAATTACTAGTTGCTGTTGGAAATGCATTAACTCCTGGCAAAGGATTCAAAGAAGGACCTTTTGCAACGGCTGAAGATTTGCGAGATTTAGTAGATCAGGCTGAAGAAGCTGATGTAATTGAAGACGAAGAAAGACAAATGATTCATTCAGTTTTCGAATTAGGTGACACTGTAGCCAGAGAAGTGATGGTTCCAAGAACTGAAATGGTGTGGATTGAAAAGGGTAAGACTTTGCGACAAGCAATATCACTTTCCCTTAGATCTGGGTATTCCAGAATTCCAGTAATTGGTGAGGATTCCGACGACATTGTTGGAGTTGTTTATTTAAAAGATATTTCTCGAAGAATTTTTGAAAATGCTGAAGCAGAAAGAACTGAATTAGTTGATAATTTAATGCGCGCTGCATATTTTGTGCCTGATAGTAAACCCGCTGATGAGTTATTAAGAGATATGCAGTCAGCCAGAGTTCATTTAGCAGTTGTGATTGATGAATATGGTGGCACTGCAGGTTTGGTTACCATTGAAGACATTTTGGAAGAAATCGTTGGTGAGATTGCTGATGAGTACGACACTCATGCACCAGAAGTAAATGAGTTAGGACCAAATGTTTATCGAGTAAGTTCTCGCATCCACTTGGATGATTTAGCTGAATTAATTAATCTAAATCTTTCAAGTGATGACGAAGGTGTTGACACCCTTTCTGGTTATTTGGCTAAACAACTTGAACGAATTCCGATACCTGGTACATCAATAGTCATTGAAGGCTGGGAATTTGTTGCCGAAAGAGCAGCTGGCAGACGAAACAAAATTGGCACAATCTTGATCCGAAAAAGCGAATCTCCAGATTCTGAATAATTCCAGCATTCTTGTCTACAAACTCTTGGCTAAAGAAATTTCCAAAAACCTATCTGCAACGATGTCTATATGAGTGAATTTCGAAGTGGTTTTGCCTGCGTCGTAGGACGACCAAATGTTGGCAAATCAACGCTAACTAATCAATTGGTTGGTGAGAAAATTGCAATCACTTCCAAGCGCCCTCAAACAACTAGGCACGCAATTAGAGGTTTAGTCCACAGAATTGATGGACAATTAATTCTTGTCGATACTCCCGGGGTACATAAACCAAAAACTCTTTTAGGTTCAAGACTCAATGACGTAGTTAGAGATACTTGGAGTGAAGTCGATGTCGCAATATTTTGTGTTCCAGCAGATCAAAAAATTGGTCCAGGAGATAAATACATCGCGCAAGAATTAAGCAGTGCAACCAGAAAACCAAAAATTGGGGTTGTCACAAAATTAGACTCAGCAAGTCAAGCAGACATAGCAGAAAGACTTATGGAGTTAGATGCACTAGGAAAAGAAACTGGTTGCGATTGGAAAGAAATAATTCCCATAAGTGCAAAAACTAGAGCTAACTTAGATGTTTTATTAGATTTAATAATTCCACTTTTACCTGAAGGCCCTGCTCTTTATCCCGCTGGTATTTTTACAGATGAACCCGTTGAAACCATGGTTGCAGAATTTATTCGTGAAGCGGCTTTAGATGATTTGAGAGAAGAGCTTCCACATTCATTAGCAGTGGTTGTGGAAAGCATTGAACCTGATGAAGAGAGATCTGCTGAAAGACCTTTGATGAGAATCAGAGCAAGTATTTACGTGGAAAGAGATAGTCAAAAGGGAATCATTATTGGTAACAAAGGCTCAAAGTTGAAAGAGATTGGCTCGATTTCAAGAAAGCAAATTGAAAAATTGATTGGAATGCAAGTCTTTCTAGATCTCCATGTGAAAATTGCGCCTGAGTGGCAATCAGATCCTAAGGAACTTTCTAAACTAGGTTTCTAGGATTTAGTTTCAATACTGTGAAGCTCTGGTATTAATTCGTATCTTTTTCCGTAAGTTTGAATAATTGAAATAATTGCAGCAGCAATGGGCACACCAATTAGTGCTCCAATTGCCCCGAAGAATCCGGCAAACACAATCACTGATGCAAAAGCCACGGCAGGATGAATATCCATGGTCAAGGAAGAAATTCTTGGGGTAAATAAGTAGTTCTCAATTTGTTGATAGATCAAAACAAAGATAACCACAAATAATCCGTCTTTCGGATCATTTACTACCGCAACAATTGCAGGAATAACTCCACCAATATATGTTCCAACTGTTGGTACAAATTGACTTACCAAACCAGTGAATAGGCCTAGAGGAAGCCAATATGGAACATCTAAGAAAAGTAAGAATACAGAAGTAAATACAGAATTTAATGCGGCAAGGATTACTCGACTAATAACAAATCCACCTGTTTTATCTGTTGCAACTTGCCAAACAGTTGTAAAAATTACTTGTTGTTTAGAAGGTAACCAGCTTCCAATAGTTCTTTTGATCTTTGGAGCCTCGGCTGCAAAATAAAAGGCAAAAAGTAGCAGTGTGAAAATATTAAAGATAAATCCAAAAATACTTGAAACAACTCCAAATACTCCACCTGCTATATCTTGAGCAAAATTTGCAATTTGGGAATTAGAAATATTAAGTGATTGCTCTAATGAAGTTGCATCAATTTGCAAGTTAAATGAAGTATTAATCCAGCCCACAAATCCTTGGATCAATGCAGGAAATTGTGTAATCAAACTTGCTAACTGTGAGCCAAGAAGTTGACCAAAAGATGCAATGAAAGCAACAATTAGTGCAACTAAACCAAGGAGTACTACAAAAGTACTTAAGCCGCGCTTCATGCCACGTTTTGTCAGTATTTCAACAACTGGAGTTATAGCGATTCCCAGTAACCAGGCAAGTAACAGCAAGAAGAGAAAATCTTTACTCTTAGCAAAAGCCCATTCAACTAATTGAAAAGCAATGACAAGTGCTAAAACAGTAATCACACTTCTTTGAATAAATCTGCGATTGACAGAGAAATCCCAACGACTTCCAGAAGCGCTTTTGCCCGAAATATCAGGAGTGTTTTCGCTATTTCCTTGACTATTCAAATAATCTCCTAGGTCTAATTAATAACTCTACTTAACTTGTTTCACCTTGTGGGTGTTGTGGTGGTAAAGGTCAGTTAAATTCCAGCAGAATTAGTCGTATGCCTCAATACCGCGACGAAGGAATAGTGCTTCGAACCCAACGACTTGGGGAAGCCGACCGAATCGTGACGGTGCTAACCAGAAATAGTGGTCGAGTCAGAGCTGTAGCAAAGGGAGTTAGAAAAACGACTTCAAGATTTGGTGCCAGAGTTGAACCTTTTGGACACATCGATGCACACTTTCATATTGGAAAATCGTTAGATATTTTGAGTCAAGTTGAATCTTTTTATTCCTATGGCGCAACGTTGTCACAAGATTATGCAAAGTGGACTGCAGGTCAAGCAATGCTAGAAACAGCTGAGAGATTAACTCCTGAAGAAAAAGAACCAGCAACACAACAGTATTTATTATTAATCGGTGGGCTAAGAGCTTTAGTTAAAGATGATCATGACCCAAATTTAATTCTTGATTCTTATCTTTTACGTTCCCTTTCACTTGCTGGTTATTCACCTTCTTTTTATGAATGTGCACGTTGTGGAGCAGAAGGTCCGCATAGAGCATTTTCAGTAAGTGCTGGTGGAGCAACATGTGAAGAATGTCGACCACCAGGTTCAGTTGTACCTGCACCTGCCACAATTTCTTTAATGTCAGCACTAATTACCGGGGATTGGGAAACTGCTGACGCCTCAGAAATAAAGTTCAGACGAGAAGCAAGTGGCATTATTGCTGCATACTTACAATGGCATCTTGAACGAGGATTGAGATCTTTAAGAATGGTGGAAAGATAATTTATGGCTAAAGCTAGAAAAAAGTTTCCGCCTGTACCAAGACATAAAAGCGGTGTTAAACCACCAGGAATTTCTTCAACTTTTGTACCAAATCACGTAGCAATTGTTATGGATGGCAATGGTCGTTGGGCCAAAGAAAGAGGATTGCCAAGAACTGCAGGACATGAAGCGGGTGAATTAGCACTACTTGATGCAGTTTATGGTGCATTAGAAATAGGGGTTAAGTATTTAACCGTTTATGCTTTCTCAACCGAGAATTGGAAACGAAGTCCCCAAGAAGTTAAATTCTTAATGAATTTCAATCGAGAAGTAATTCATCGCCGCGTTGAAGAAATGAACCAATATGGCATCAAAGTTCGCTGGTCAGGGAGAGAAGCAAGACTTTGGAAAAGCGTGCTTGATGAATTAAAGAAAGCTGAAAGAAAAACATCTAAGAATGATCAATTAACTCTGACAATGTGTGTTAATTATGGGGGCAGAGCAGAAATTGCTGATGCCATGATTGAAATGGCTCAAGATGTAAAAGATAGGAAATTAAAGCCTGCTGCCATTACTGAGAAAAAGATCAAAAAGTATCTATACGAACCAACTCTGCCTGATGTGGATTTATTCTTAAGAACTTCAGGAGAACAAAGAACAAGTAATTTCTTGTTGTGGCAATCTGCTTATGCGGAAATGGTTTTCATGGATGTTTTGTGGCCAGATTTTGATAGAAGACATCTATGGCAAGCAATAGAAATTTATGCCAAAAGAGAACGCCGCTTTGGGGACGCAAAACCTAATTAACGACAGTTTTTACAAAGGCCAAAGACTTCAATAGTGTGACCTGAAATTACATAACCTTGTTCGCGAGCAATCTTTTCTGTCCAAATTTCAACTTCTGGTGCAGAAATTTCAGTTGTTTTATTACACCCTGTGCAAACTAAATGGTGATGATGATCATTACTGCAAGCACGATAGAGGGCTTCTCCATCATTTCTTAAAACATCAATAGCACCAGTTTCAGCTAAGGCTTGTAAAGTTCTATAAACAGTAGCCAGTCCAACTTTTTCTCCTCTAGAAAAAAGTATGGAATGAACTTCCTGAGCTGAACTAAATTTAGAAATGGTAGCTAAAACTTCAGCTACTGCTTTTCTTTGCTTAGTTGATCTCAAATTTATGCTAGGCATTTATTTACCTTCATGTTCATGTTTAACTACTTTAGGCCTTGATCTTCTATTTAATGGAGCAGCAACCAGAGCTAAGAAAACAAATAAGAGTAGGGAAATCATCACGATTGTGGGACCAGGGGGAATGTCCACACTAAAAGAAATGAATAGACCAGAAATTGAACTCAGTAAACCCAGCAATGAACCAAATATCATTGTTGACTTAAATGATTTTGTTAACTGTTGAGCTGCTGCCACCGGAACAATCATGATTGCACTTACTAGAAGCAATCCCACAACCCTCATGCCCACAACTACAGTTAAAGCTGAAAGCACGGCAAGCAAAATGGCATTAAATTTTGTGGGAATTTTTAGTACACGAGCAACGTCGGTGTCTACTCCAACAGCAAACATTTGTCGGCCCCATATGAATAAAGCAGTAACAATCAACAAACTAATAAAGATTAAAGCAATTAAGTCAGAATTAGAAGCTGTAGTCAGGGATCCAAAAAGATAAGAGTTCAAGGCTGTGCTGCTACTTGCTGGGGCTAGAGAAACAAACATCACTCCGCCAGCTATGCCGCCGTAAAACATCAAAGCCAGAGCTAAATCTCCAGCAACTTTAGATCGATCACGAATTATTTCTATCGATACCGCACCAATGACTGCAGCCAACATAGCCATTGGAATAGGGGCCCAATTAAAAAACAAAGCTAAACCAACTCCAGTTAAAGCTACGTGACCAGTTCCATCTCCTAAAAGAGCCAAACGGCGCTGCACGAGAAAAACTCCAATAATTGGTGCAACTAAACCAATAAGTATCGCGGCAACTACAGCACGCTGGGCAAATTCATATTGAAGAATATCAATCATGAGTTATCCAGTCCCAATATTGATTTACTGTTTATTGAGTCTTCATGGCTGTGATGGGCAATTGAATACAGATGCTTTGGAATTGGAAGTTTTCCATCATAGATAACGGAGCCTTTGGTGTTGGTGCCAAGCACTACCACTCTATCCACAAGAGGTTCTAGAACTTCTAATTCGTGAGTTACTAAAATTATTGTTTTTAGGTTTTTCTTATATGCATCAAGAACTTCTTTTAAACTTTCTTGACTGTCGGAGTCAATTCCTGCGGTTGGTTCATCTAAAAGTAAAATATCGGGATTGGAAACAAGTGCTCGGGCAATCATGACTCTTCTTTGTTGGCCACCAGAAAGATTAAATAGATTACTATTTTTAATGTCGAACAGCCCTACTGTTTTTAATGCTTGTTGAATTAATTTAGATTCAGTTTTATTTATCCAAAAAGAATTGACTTTTTTTACTCTTAACCCAGTGCTCACATATTCCATCACTGAAATAGGTACTCCACCTTGAAGTGGTAAGCGCTGGGGAACATAACCGACATTGTCAGAATTCATAGCGATGCTTCCATGTGCCATTGGAAGTAAGCCCAAGATGACTTTTAGAAGTGTTGTTTTACCGGTCCCGTTTGCGCCCAAAATTGCAACGAACTCACCTTGGTTTATGGCCAAGGTGAGTTGATCGATGACTCTTGTGTTCTCTAAATCAACACAAATTTGGTTAAGTTCTATTTTGCTTATGAGCAAACCTGACCTTTGACTAGTGTGTCTAAATTCTGTTGCATAACAGAAAGATAGTCACCACTTGCAGGAGGTGATTCCAAGGGATCTAGCATTTCGGCTGTAATTTTTAGATCATCAGCCAAAGTCTTAGCAACTTTAGGATCAACTAAAGATTCGTAATAGATTGTCGTGGCATTTTCGGCCTTAGCAATTTTTGCAACTTCAGCTAATCTTGCTGGGCTTGGTTCTGCCTCTGGAGAAAGTCCACTGATTCCAACTTGTTCAAAACCGTATGCATTAGCTATGTAACCAAAAGCTTCATGGCTTACTACTAATGCTTTGATTGAACAATTGGCTAATTTAGCGGTGTAGTCAGTCGCCAAAGCATTTAAGCCATTCTCAAAGCTTGATCTATTTTCATCAATTGCTGAATCAGATGTAAGCGCAGAAAGTGCTTTAGCAATCGAATTACCAATTAAAACCATGTTACTTGGATTAAGCCAAATGTGAGGATCTGTTGCTGATTCATCTGAATGTCCTCCTTCTTCAGAGTGAGCTTCTTCTCCTTCATGTGAATGTGAATCTCCAGAAATTAAAGTAATACCTTGAGTTGCATTAATAACTTTGCTTTGATCAAGTGTTTTTACAACTGCATCTAAAGCTGGAATGAATTCAGGGATGTAAACAACTAGATCTGCATCATTAATCTTGGCAACATCTCCAGGAGTAAGTTCTAGATCATGTGGTTCAACACCAGGTCCTGCTAATGAAACCACTTCTGCTAAATCACCAGCAACACCTTCTGCTGCATAAGCTAAAGGATAAAAACCGGCCACTATTTGAATTTTTTCTGTAGCTACTTCGGTGGTTGCTTCTGGTGTCGCGGTTTCTTGTGTACTTGAGCATGCAGCAAGGATTAAAGATGCTGCAATCAGTGTGGCTACTCTTTTTTTCATTTTCTTCTCCTAGTTTATTTGTGCGATTAGATTTTTACTTAGTGAAAAATTGATTACCCATTTAGCAGGAATATCTAGTTTTTCTCCGGTTTTTGGATTACGCCCTGTTCTGGCATTTCTGTGTTTAGGGGTGAGTGAGAAAAAACCTGAAACTTGAATTGGTTGTCTTTCCTGAGCAGTTTCCACAATGACGTCTGCAAATGCGTTCAGGAATTTGTCTGCAACCGATTTATCAACTCCAATTCTCTGTGATAAATCTTGAACCAACTCAACACGATTCATTTCATGCTCCCATAACTTGTATTTGTAGTTGATAATGATTATCATTTCATACAAGGGTAAAGTCAAGCACCAAGGGGGCCAAGATTTGGGTAATGAAGAAGCGATAGCCCAGCCCATGGTCAAGCTTTTAGTAGACCCAGCAAAAGATGGTCCTGATTTAAGATTTGCTGGGCCACTTCATAAATGCATCTGTGGTTGCGATCTATGGCATGGATTAGTCAAATTTGAAGAAGGAGAAATAGCTTTCTATTTCCTTGATGTGTTATGTGCAGCCTGCGGAGCACACGCCATTGCGCCAACGCATTCAGAAGATGCGGCCTAACTCTAAAGAATAAATCTATCCAGAGTAATCACAAAAAGGACAAGAGCCACAAAAGTTCTTAGAGCTCTCGAAGACGAGGTAAGAAGCGGCCACGACAGGGCCAATAGCCAGGCCAAAATGCCCACAATTATCAGCATTGAAATCAGGCCCAACCAAAAGCCTGCGGGAGCCTCCGGGTTCGCAAAAAGTCCAACTAAAAGCAAAGCCGTCATCAAAATTGGTAAAGCCCATCGAGGCAATGAGTGAAGTTTCACTAGATAAGGTGCACTAGCTTTTTCAAGTCGTTTTCTGAAGTCAGACATTCACACTCTCACTTTCTCTAACTGGGATACCTCTAGTGTGGCGGATATGTTCGTCATAACCAGACACACCTGCCATGAACAACCTGAGTTTTTATTAAACGTTAAAAAAATGGTTGCAGTTCTAGCCAAGGAACCAGGATTTATTGAAGTCTTGGTTGGTAGATCTCCTGATGATGCTCAAACTTTGGTCATAGTTCAAAAATGGGATTCCATCGGCAATGCTCGCCGGGCCCTAAATTCTGGCAAGAATCGAATGGATGTTTGGCCGGTTATGTCTAGTGCTCAAGATGAACCAACCATGTTTGAAACTTTATTTGAGTTCAAAGATGGATTTGGAACTGATTTTGAATCGGTGCTTAACCAAAACTAAGCAGGTCTTTTTAGTAGGCTGAAGGTTCAATACTTGTTCACAACAAAGGGGACGAAATCTCATGGCCGCTGATCGCGTTGAAGCCATTGTTAATTTGGCTAAGCGTCGCGGATTTGTTTACCCTTCAAGTGAAATTTATGGCGGAACTCGTTCTGCTTGGGATTACGGTCCACTTGGGGTGGCATTAAAAGACAATGTGAGAAACCAATGGTGGCACACCATGGTTAGATCAAGAGAAGATGTGGTTGGTCTTGATTCTTCAGTAATACTCTCTCCTCAAGTTTGGCAAGCTTCAGGCCACGTGGAAGCCTTTGTTGATCCATTAACAGAATGTAAACAATGTCATAAAAGATATAGAGCTGATCAATTAATCGAAGCCTATGTTGCAAAAAATAAAAAAGAACCAGCAAATGGTTTAGCAGATATTGCTTGTGCAAATTGTGGTACCCGTGGACAATTTACTGAAGAAAAAATGTTTAATGGAATGCTTCGCACCCAAATCGGAGTCACAGAAGATGATGGAGCAATTCATTACTTAAGACCAGAAACAGCCCAAGGAATATTTGTTAACTTTAATAACGTTCTTACAAGCTCTCGAAAGAAGCCGCCGTTTGGAATTGCTCAAGTTGGTAAAGCATTTAGAAATGAAATTACCCCAGGTAATTTTATTTTCAGAACTAGAGAATTTGAACAAATGGAATTGGAATATTTTGTTAAACCTGGTGAAGATGAAAAATGGCATGAATACTGGTTAGAGCAAAGATGGAATTGGTATGTAGATCTAGGAATTAAACCTGAGAACTTAAGAAAGTTTGAACATCCTAAAGAGAAACTTTCTCATTATGCAAAAAGAACAGTTGATATTGAATATAAATTTGAATTTGCAGGTTCAGAATGGGCAGAACTTGAAGGCGTTGCCAATAGAACTGATTACGATTTAAAGACTCACAGTCAAGCAAGTGGTACAGATCTTAATTTCTTTGATCAAGAAAATAATGAAAAATATATTCCTTATGTTATTGAACCTTCAGCTGGATTAACAAGGGCAGTCTTAGCATTTCTACTTGATGCATACGATGAAGATGAAGCACCAAATTCCAAAGGTGGAGTTGACAAAAGAACAGTATTAAGACTTGATCCAAGACTTGCACCAATTAAAGTTGCAGTTTTACCTCTGTCTAGAGATGAAAAATTAAGTCCCGTAGCAAAAGAAATAGCACAAGATTTAAGAAAGAAATACATGGTCGAATTTGATGATTCAGGAGCAATTGGTCGAAGATATAGAAGAGCAGATGAAATTGGAACACCATATGCAGTCACAGTTGATTTTGAAACCTTAGATGACAAAAGTGTCACAATTAGAGATAGAGACAGCATGGAACAGGTAAGAGTTCCCATAGCAGAATTGCCAAATTGGTTAGGTTCTCGTTTACCTGCGTAAAATAGTTTTACCTATGTCTTTACAAACCCCAAGATTTGAAGTCGATCCTCCCGTTGTGCTTGCTCCTATGGCAGGAATTACCAATCAAGCATTTAGAAGACTTTGTCGCGAATATGGCGCAGGACTATATGTAAGTGAAATGGTTACCAGTAGAGCTTTAATTGAAAGATCTCCTGAAACTATTCGCATGGTTACTCCTGATCCTGATGAACAAATAAGAAGCGTGCAACTTTATGGAGTAGATCCTGAAGTTATGTCAAAAGCAGTTGAGATGCTAATTAGAGAAGATAGAGCAGATCATATTGATTTAAATATGGGTTGCCCTGTTCCAAAAGTAACTAAAAAAGGTGGAGGTGCAGCACTTCCTTGGAAACAAGATTTATTTAAAGACATATTAGAATGTGCCGTAAATACTTCAAATAAAGTCACCTCTGAATTAGGTGTGAAAAAAGTTCCAGTAACTGTAAAAATGCGCATGGGAATTGATGATGAACATTTGACTTATATTGAAGCAGGAAAAATTGCTGCAAAAGCAGGTGTTACTTGGGTTGCCTTACATGCTCGAACTGCTGAACAAATGTATTCAGGTAAAGCTCGTTGGCAAGCAATCAAAACATTGGTTGAAGAATTAAAAGAATTTAATGTTCCAGTACTTGGCAACGGTGATATTTGGTCTGCCCAAGATGCATTGGAAATGGTTAAGGAAACCGGTTGTGCAGGAGTTGTTGTTGGTCGAGGTTGTTTGGGAAGGCCATGGTTGTTTGGACAATTAGTTGCAGCTTTTGCTGGTAAAGAAATCCCTAAAGATCCTGGTTTAGAAGTAGTTTCTCAAATTATAAAAAGACATGCAGTTTTATTGTGTGAACTTTATGGTGAATACAAAGGTATTAGAGACATTAGAAAACACATGGCTTGGTATTTAAAAGGATTCTCTGTGGGCAATCAATTAAGAACATCTTTGGCTATGGTTGAAAGTTTGGAAAACTTAGATTTCTTGTTAGCAAAACTAGATACAAATCAAGCTTTTCCTGAAGTTGTGGTTGATAAACCTCGAGGCAGAGTTGGTTCACAAAAGAAAGTTTCACTTCCTCATAATTGGCTAAACAGTAGAAGTATTGAAAAAAGTGAAGTTAAGGATCTTCGAGAAGCAGAATTATCTGTAAGTGGTGGCTAAATGTTTGGCATAATTAAATTATTATTTAAGTTAATTCGCTGGGCTATCACCATTGCATTTATTGGTGCAATAGTTTTTGTGGGATATAACGCTTATGGAGTATGGAATAGTTCTAAACTAGATCAAAGAGACAAGACCGACGCAATTATAGTTTTAGGTGCAGCACAATTTGATGGCAAACCATCTCCAGTATTTAGTAATCGATTAGATCATGCTTTAGAACTTTACAAAGAAGACGTTTCACCTCTAATTATTACAGTTGGGGGAAAACAACAGGGAGATAGATTTACAGAAGCAGAAGCGGGCTTTAATTACTTAAATGAAACAATAAAGAAACAAAATTTAAAAGCAATAACAGACGGTAAAGATACTTTAGAAAGTTTTGAATTAATTCGAAATGAATTTCCTGATTTGAAAACTGTTACTTTGGTAAGTGATCCTGCTCATTTATGGAGAAGTCACTTAATGGCTCAAAATTTAGGTTTCCAAACGCAGGTGTCTGGAACTAACAGTGGACCGGGAAGTGAGCTAAGTAATTCTTATTTCGTGAGAGAAGTTGCCTCAACCCTTCGATATGAATTCAAGAGACATTTTTCAAGTCAGTGGTCTTTACTAAGGTCAATAGTGTTATGACATTTCAAGACGATCAATTATCTCCTGGTTACAACCAATTTGATGAAGAACGATTCGTTACCGAATTACCAAAGCGCCGTGGGCGACGTGCATTTGCTCGAGATAAAGCCAGAGTTTTACATTCTGCAGGTTTAAGAAGACTTTCTGCAAAAACTCAAGTGATGTCAGCTGGAGCAGATGATTTTCCTAGAACCAGACTTACGCACACTTTAGAAGTTGCACAAATTGGTCGAGAACTAGGTGATGCACTCGGTTGCGATCCTGATTTAGTAGAAACAGCTTGTTTAGTGCACGACTTAGGACATCCTCCCTTTGGGCACAACGGAGAAGAAGCCTTACATAAAGCATCTTTAGAGATTGGTGGCTTTGAAGGTAACGCCCAAACATTTAGATTGTTAACTCGACTTGAATCAAAAACAATTCGTGATGGCAGATCTCTAGGTTTGAATTTAACTAGAGCAACTCTTGATGCTGCTACAAAATATCCGTGGGCCTTTGATGGCAAGAATCCTAAATTTGGTTTTTATGAAGAAGATAAAGAAATATTTGATTGGGTTAGATTAAAAGTAAAAAATCAAACAAAGGTCTTTGAAGCTCAAGTCATGGATATTGCTGATGACATTGCTTACAGCGTTCACGATATTGAAGATGCAATTTATGGTCAACATTTCAGCCCCTTAGCACTTGATTCTGAACCAGAATTTAAAGAAGTGATAAAACTTGCTACAACAGAATATGCACCTGAAATTAATGAAAATAACTTAAATAAAGCGCTTAATTCATTGATCAAACAAAGCTGGTGGGTTAAGTCATTTACTGCCACCCAAGTTGATATGGCTGCTCTAAAAAATATGACAAGTCATTTAATCGGTAAATTCACCGAAGAAATAGAACAAGCTACAAAAGCAGGAAATAAAGAAGAAAACTTCACAAGATATAACGCAAATCTCATTGTTCCTCTAGAGACAAAAGCACAAATAGCAGTGTTAAAAGCTGTGGTGAATTTGTTCGTGATGCAACGAAAAGGGGCAGCTGAAAATTACGCCAAAGAACAAGATTTAATTCTAAATATTGTTGATGGACTACAAAATAATCCACAAAAACTTGATCCTCAGTTCAAGCACCAATTCGACAATGCAGGAAGTAGCAAGGAAGCCAAAAGAGCAGTAATTGACCAAGTTGCAAGCCTTACAGACTCTTCAGCAAGAAGACTTGCCCAAGAATTTGTAGGCTAAGACTCATGGCAGGCAGAATCCGAAACGAAGACGTGGTTTTAGTTCGTGAGCGCGCGCGAATTGATGAAGTTGTTCGTGAACACGTTTCTTTAAAAAGTGCGGGGGGAGCAAGCCTTAAAGGTTTGTGTCCTTTCCATGATGAAAAATCTCCTTCTTTTCATGTAACTCCTTCTAAAGGTTTTTGGTATTGCTTTGGTTGTGGAGAAGGTGGTGATGTTATTGGTTTCTTGCAAAAAATTGAGCATTTATCTTTTAGTGAAGTAGTTGAAAAATTAGCAGGCAAATACAACATCCAACTGCGCTATGACGAATCATCAAATAGAACTGGCATCAATACAGGACAGCGCACCAGATTAGTTGAAGCAAATAAATTAGCTTCGGAATTCTTTGCCCAAAATCTAAACTCACCTGAAGCCGACATTTGTAGAAAATTCTTAACTGAACGTGGATTTGATAAAGCAGCAGCTCATAAATTTGGTGTTGGCTATGCCCTTAAAGGTTGGGATTCATTAACTAATCATTTGAAACAAAAAGGTTTTACAGAAGCTGAATTAACTTTGGCAGGATTATCAGTTGCAGGACAGCGTGGAGTTTATGATCGCTTCCGTGGCAGATTAACCTGGCCAATTAGAGATGCTAGTGGTGATGTTGTTGGATTTGGCGCAAGAAGACTTTATGCCGATGATCAAGGCCCAAAATATTTAAATACTCCAGAAACTCCAGTTTACAAAAAAAGCCAAGTCTTATATGGAATTGATTTAGCTAGAAAAGATATTGCATCTAGTAAACAAGCAGTAATTGTTGAGGGTTACACAGATGTAATGGCTTGCCACTTAGCAGGAGTTACTACTGCTGTTGCAACTTGCGGAACTGCATTTGGCGAGGATCACGCACGCGTATTAAGACGTTTCCTAATGGATCAAGAACAATTACGTGGAGAAATTATTTATACCTTTGATGGTGATGAAGCTGGAAGAAAAGCGGCGCTTAAGGCTTTCAACCTAGATCAATCATTTGTGGCTCAGACATTTGTTGCAGTTGAATCAACAGGATTAGATCCTTGCGAATTACGACAAAAAAGTGGCAACGATGCAATAGTTGCCCTTGTTAAATCAAGAGTTCCTTTGTTTGAATTCGTAATTAAATCCACAATCGCAAGCTTTGATTTAAATACTGCCGAAGGTCGAGTTTCTGCTTTAAGGTCAGCCGCGCCAGTTGTTGCGGGAATTAAAGATGTTGCATTAAGACCTGAATACACCCGAATGCTTGCTGGTTGGCTAGGTGCTGATTCAAACACTGTTGTTCAAGCCGTTGGTGCTGCGTCAAATTCTAGAAGCAGGGTAAATCTTGCAGTTGAAGCAAATGAACCAGATAAAAAAGATATGTTACAAGATACAGTTGAAACGTCAATGGAACGCGAATGTTTGAAACTAACCTTCCAGTTCTCTGATTTAGTTAAAACTTGGTTTGCTCAATTAACCCCTGATTGTTTTTCTCATCAAAAATATAGAGAAATCTTTGAATCAATTTCAAATACTGAACTAAATGACATTTCTGCAAATACAGCTCATGATGCAACTGAAGACGAGGATCAAAGAGCATTAATTGCAGCTTTGTCAGTTGAAGAATTTAAAGCCAACGTAGAACCAAGATATGTTGATTCTGTTTTTGCCAGAGTGCTCGAAATTAATGCTGGTCGAACTATTGCTGATTTGAAGAGCCAATTACAAAGACTTGATCCTGCAACTCAGAATCAAGAGCATGATTGCATGTTCCAGCAACTCTTGAGCATCGAAGAATTTAGAAGGGCTTTGAGAGAGCAATCTCTGGGCACTTCGTGAGTAACCTCAAGAGAACAAAATTCTGTGTTCTTGGTAAGTTTGCATTCGCGTTAAAAGTCATTCCCGCATAGCTCAATTGGCAGAGCACTCGACTGTTAATCGAGTGGTTCCTGGTTCGAGTCCAGGTGCGGGAGCTTCATTAAAACGAAAGTAATAAAAATGAGTGGCACTATCGCCTTAGTTGGTTCAGGTGAATGGTTGCCTGTGATGTTGGATGTTGAAAGAGAATTACTAAATAATCAAAATCCTGTTTATGTACAACTTTCGACAGCTGCTGGTCAAGAAAGTCCTGCAAGACTTGAGCACTGGAAAAATTTAGCTCAAACTCAAGCAAAAACATTAAACGTTGAATCAAGATGGCTACCAGTTTTTGATCAAGATTCTGCCAATAATCCTGAATTTGTTGAGAAAATAAAAGATGCAGGATTGATTTATTTAAGTGGGGGAGATCCAACTTATTTAGCTGAAACTTTAAGAGATTCACTTGTTTGGAATGTAATTGTCGAAGAATGGCGAAATGGTGCCTCTTTAGCAGGTTGCAGTGCTGGCGCTATGGCATTAACTACTTGGGTGCCAAAGATGAGAATAAAAATTGGTAAAAACAACGAAGATGTTAAAGGATTGGGATTATTACCAAACATCAGAGTGATTCCACATTTTGATCGAATGCTTGGTTGGATTCCAGACATCATCACAAGATATTTATTAAATACACCACCAGGGGTCACTCTTGTTGGGATTGACGAAAATACTGCTCTGGTTGGGGGAGTGAATAGTTGGACAGTAAAAGGAGAACAGTCTGTTTGGATATTAACTCATGAAGGTCGAGAAGAATTTAAAGTAGGTCAAACTTTATTAACTAATTAAGCTTTGTGTTTATACCAATCAACATAGATTGGATCTAGTGGTTTTTTTCCTTGAATCAAATCAGCAGCTCTTTCAGCAACCATCATCACTGGTGCATAAATATTTGCATTTGTTACATATGGAAATACTGAGGCATCCACAACTCTTAAGCCTTCAACGCCATGAACTTTCATTGTGTCTGGATCTACTACTGACATTTCATCTGTACCCATTTTTGCGGTACATGATGGGTGATAAGCAGTTTCGCTATCTTGAGCAACCCACTTTAAAATCTCTTCGTCTGAACTAACTGAAACTCCTGGAGAAATCTCCCCACCATTAAATTCATCCATTGCTTTTTGAGTCAAGATGTTTCGAGCTACTCGAATGGCTTCTACCCATTCTCTTTTATCTTGGGCGGTTGATAAATAGTTGAACAAAATAGCTGGCTTTGTGTAAGGATTTGCATCTTTAATTTTTATATGACCTCTTGCATCTGAATACATAGGTCCAATATGGATTTGATAACCATGCCCCTTTGCAGTCACGGTTCCGTCATATCTCACAGAAATTGGTAAGAAATGAAACATTAAGTTTGGATATTTAACTTCGTCGTTGCTGCGGGCAAAGCCGCCACCTTCGAAATGATTTGAAGCACCAGGCCCTTTTCTAAAGAACAACCAAGCAGCTCCAATAAATGGTCTTCTCCAAAGTTGCAAATTAGGTTGTAGGGAAACTGGTTTCTTACATGAATACTGAACATAAACTTCTAAGTGATCTTGCAAGTTTGCACCTACACCTGGAAGATCTTTAACTACAGGAATTCCTAGAGAACTTAAATGTTTTGATTCGCCAATTCCTGAGAGTTGGAGAATTTGTGGTGTGTTTATTGCTCCACCGCAAAGAATTATATCTTTGGCTCTTATAAATTCTTTTTTCTTACCAAAAAGTGTTCTAAATGTAACTTCAACACCAACGGCAGTTTTGCCTTCAAAAACAACTTTTTCTACCATGGCACGAGTTTTGATTGTTAGGTTCTTACGTCTTTTTACAGGATGTAGATATGCGCGAGATGAGGAAAGCCTTCGGCCTCTTCTAACGTTTCGATCAAAAGGACCAAAACCTTCTTGGCGATAACCATTCACGTCATCTGTTAATTCATAACCTGCTTCAACTGATGCTTTAAAAAATGATTGGAACAAAGGATTTTTAGCTGGCCCTTTTTCTAATTCAAGTGGACCACTATGACCTCTAAAGACAGTGTCTGAAACATCTATTGAATTTTCCATTTTTTTAAAATATGGAAGACAATGTGCAAAATCCCAATTTTCAACACCTTTGTCACCTGCCCAACGTTCATAATCCATAGGATTTCCGCGCTGGAAAATCATGCCATTAATGGAACCTGAACCACCCAGAATTTTTCCTCGACCGTGATTAACATTTCTGTTATTCATAAATGGCTCTGGTTCAGATTTATATTTCCAGTCATAAAATTTACTTCCGATAGGAAAAGTTAGCGCTGCAGGCATGTTGATGAAAACATCCCACCAATAATCAGGACGTCCTGCTTCTAGAACTAGAACGTTATTCTTTTCATTTTCGCTTAATCTGTTTCCTAAAACAGATCCAGCACTTCCGCCACCAACAATGATGTAATCAAAAATCTTGGTCATTTAGAAAAACCTTCTGCTCTTTCAACCACATTTGTTAACAACATCGCTCTTGTCATGGGTCCTGTTCCACCGGGCATTGGTGAGAAGAAGCCAGCCACATCTTTAACTTGTGGATCAATATCTCCAACGAGTCCATTTCCAGTTCTGGTAATTCCCACATCAACAAGTGCTGCACCTTTTTTAATCATGTTGGCTTTAACTAAGTGTGGGACTCCAGCTGCAGCTATGACTATATCGGCACTAATTAAATGACTAGTTAAATCTTTTGTTCC
>JAPLAV010000105.1 GCA_026393095.1 Actinomycetota bacterium
GCAATTCCTTTAACTGAAGGAATGGTTGTTAAAACACAAATGACTTCTGAAGTTGCTGAAAAAGCACAAGCCGGAGTTATGGAATTTCTACTTATTAATCATCCACTTGATTGCCCAGTTTGCGATAAAGGTGGGGAATGCCCATTACAAAATCAAGCAATGACTGCAGGTCGAGCTGAATCAAGATTTGATATCGAGAAAAGAACTTTCCCTAAACCAATTGAATTAAGTACAGAAATTTTGCTTGATAGAGAGCGTTGCGTTGAATGCGCACGTTGCACCAGATTCTCAGAAGAAATAGCAGGAGATCCTTTTATTGGTTTGTTAGAACGAGGCGCCAAACAACAAGTTGGTATTGCAACAGATGAACCATTTAATTCATATTTCTCAGGAAACACTGTGCAGATTTGTCCAGTAGGAGCTTTAACTAGTTCTTCATATCGTTTTAGATCAAGACCATTTGATTTAGTTTCAGTTCCAACAACTTGCGAACATTGTGCTTCAGGTTGTTCTTTGAGAACTGATTATCGACGAGAAACTGTAATGCGCAGACTTGCTTGGGAAGATCCAGCAGTTAATGAAGATTGGAACTGCGATAAAGGTCGTTTTGCATTTAGCTATTTGAAAACCAATCGGTTAACCCAACCAAAAGTAAGAACAAAAGATGGAAACCAAGTTGATGCTTTATGGCCAGATGCAATTGATTTTGCAGCTAAAGGATTAAAAGATGCCAAAGGCAAGGTCGGTGTCTTATTAGGTGGACGTCTTACTTTGGAAGATGCTTACGCATATTCCAAATTTGCTCGCCTTGCTCTAGAAACTAACGATATTGATTTTAGAAACAGAGTAAATAGTGCAGAAGAGCAAGACTTCTTAGGAAGTGTTGTTGCTGGATCTGCTGGAACAGTTACTTATGCAGATTTAGAAAAAGCACAAAATGTGTTACTGGTTAATTTTGAACCAGAAGAAGAATCACCAATTGTTTTCCTACGCTTAAGAAAAGCTGCCGAAAAGGGCAACATAAACATAATTGCAATCGCTCCATATTTATCTCGTGGTCTAGAAAAAATAAATGCTGAAGTTGTTGCTACAAAACCAGGTGACGAAGCAAAAGTATTACGAGGATTAGAAATAGCTCAAGATTCCATAATTTTGATTGGTGAAAGAGCAGCAGCAACTGAAGGAACATTAAGTGCAGTTATTGAAGTTGCTGAAAAAACTAATTCAAAACTTTCCTGGATTCCAAGAAGAGCAGGCGAAAGAGGCGCTGTTGAAGTCGGAGCATTGCCAAACTTATTGCCGGGCGCAAGACCAGTAACTGAATCAAGTGCTCGTAGCGAAGTTGGTGCTATTTGGGGAGTAAATGGTTCTGATATTCCAAGTAAGCCTGGTCGAAATCATGCTGAAATTATTCAAGCCGCAATTAATGGAGAATTAAAAGCTTTAGTTATTGCTGGCCTTGACGTTCTTGATGCCCCAGATCCACAAGCTTTAGGTCTAGCAATTAACTCAGTTGATTTTGTTATTACTTTAGGAATTCAAGAAAATTCATTAACTCGCTACGCTAACGTTTCACTTCCCGTTGCTCCAGTTACTGAAAAGTCTGGAACATTCATTAACTGGGAAGGTCGTCCAAGACCATTTGGAAGAGCAATTACTTCAACAAATGCATTAACTGATGCAAGAGTTTTGGCAATGATTGCAGAAAGCCTAGGTTTGGATTTTGGGTTACAAACAATTGAAGAACTAAGACAAGAGCTTTCATCTTTTGGTACTTGGAATGGAAATAAATTAGTTAAGCCAACTGTTGCCGCAAAAGATGCAGCAAAAACAAGTGTTGGCAATGCAATATTGTCCACCTGGAATCTGCTTCTTGATGATGGAGCATTACAAAAGGGTGAAGAGCATTTAGCTGGAACTCAAAGACCAGTTGTTGCTCACATGAGTGAAAAAACAGCAACAGACAACAAACTTGAAAATGAAGAAAAAGTAATTATCTCTAATTCAAGAGGTTCAATAACAATCAAACTAGAAATTATTGAGATGGTTAATGATGTCGTGTGGATTCCATCAAATAACCACGACAGTAAAGTTAAATCAAAACTTGGCGCCAAAGAGGGCGATGTTGTAACAATTAAAAAGGGAAGTTTCTAATGAGAATCTTGCCTAACGTTGAATTAAGTGCATTTGGAATTGATCCTTGGTGGATCACGTTAATTAAAGTTCTGGTTGTTTTCGTCACCCTTGTGGTTTTAACTTTGTTAGCAATTTGGGGTGAAAGAAGAATCGTTGCGCGAATGCAAATGCGCGTTGGTCCAAACAGAGTTGGCCCGGGTGGAGTTTTAATTGGGTTGATGGATGGTGTGAAACTTGCATTGAAAGAAGACGTAATTCCTTTCACAGTTGATCGCGCTGTTTATATCTTGGCTCCAATTATTTCTGCAACAACAGCATTTATGACTTTTGCTGTTATTCCTTTTGGTCCAGAAGTTTCCTTCTTTGGCGTTATAACTCCATTGCAGTTAACAGATTTTCCAGTGAGCGTTCTATATGTATTAGCAATTGCTAGCGTGGGAATTTATGGAATTGTGCTAGCTGGTTGGTCATCTGGTTCAACTTATGCACTGCTTGGTGGTTTGAGATCTTCTGCACAAATGGTTTCTTATGAAATTGCTATGGGTCTTTCATTTGTCGCAGTCTTTCTTTACGCCGGTTCAATGAGTACTTCTCAAATTGTTGCTGCGCAAGAAAGAACTTGGTACATCTTGTTACTGCTTCCTTCGTTCTTAATTTACGTAATTTCAATGGTGGGTGAAACTAACAGAGCACCATTTGATTTACCTGAAGCAGAAGGAGAATTAGTAGGAGGTTTTCACACCGAATACACCTCATTAAAGTTCGCACTCTTTTTCTTAGCTGAATACATAAATATGGTGACAGTTTCTGCTCTTGCCACAACTCTTTTCTTAGGTGGGTGGAGAGCACCATTTCCTATCTCATTAATTCCTGGAGTTAATGAAGGTTGGATTCCTTTAATTTGGTTCTTTAGTAAAATTGCTATTTTCTTATTTGTATTTATCTGGATTCGAGGAACACTACCTCGGTTTAGATACGACCAGTTTATGAATTTAGGTTGGAAAATTTTGATTCCAGCTTCACTTGCTTGGATTGCGATAGTGGCAATTACTAGGGGATTAAGAAACTCACTTGATTTACCAACAGGTCAAACGATCGCATTTTTAGGACTCCCTTTGATTGCAGTAGCACTTGCGGTGTTTATTGCTGATTGGCGAAAAGCAAATGCTGAAGTTACCAAAGAAGAATTAAATGTTGAGATTACAGAAGTAAATCCATTTGCAGGTGGACATCCTGTTCCACCGCTGCCAGGTCAAGTTTTAGTTGAACCAAATGCAAATAAACAAGGGGTATTAAATGGCTGAGTTACCACAAATGATGAGAGCATTCGGAACCACTTTTCTGTCGATGTTTAGAAAAGTAACTACCGAACAATATCCAGAAGAGAAAGTTCCAACGCAAGCAAGATTTCATGGCAGACATCAATTAAATCGTCATCCAGATGGTTTAGAAAAATGTGTTGGCTGCGAACTTTGTGCGTGGGCTTGTCCTGCAGATGCAATTTATGTTGAAGGTGCTTCAAACGATGAAGGCGACAGATTTTCTCCAGGTGAACGTTATGGTCGCGTTTATCAAATAAATTACTTGCGATGCATTGGATGCGGACTTTGTATTGAAGCTTGCCCAACTAGAGCTTTAACTATGACTAATGAATATGAATTAGCAGACAACTCCAGAACGAAATTGATTTATGAAAAAGAAGATTTACTTGCTCCAATTCTTCCTGGAATGGCGCAACCTCCTCATTCCATGATAGATGATTACGTAGCACAGGATTATTACGACGGAAAAGTAAAAGCTGCCTCTGCTGAACAATTTGCTGAAGCTGAAATTTATAAACAAAAAGGTCAAGGGGCATAAATTTAAGTGATTAGCTCTGTATTAAAACTCGCTGAAATTGCAAATGAAAATTCAATTTCATTTGAACCATTTGTTTTTTGGCTGTGCGGAGGATTAGCTGTTTTAGGTGCCATTGGAATGCTGATTTCACATAAGGCAGTACATAGCGCTTTATGGGTTGCTCTGACCATGATTAATTTGGCAGTTTTGTATGTATTGCAATCTGCACCATTTTTAGGAGTTGCTCAGGTTGTTGTTTACACAGGTGCAGTAATGATGCTCTTTCTATTCGTATTAATGATTGTGGGAGTAGATGCAGCAGATTCATTAGTAGAAACCATCAAAGGTCAAAGAAGAGTTGGAATTTTGGCGGGTGTGATCTTGGTTGTTTCATTAGTTTTACTCTTAGGAAATTCCTTCTCAATTCAAGCAGCAGAACTAGTCAATGCTGATTCTGCTTATGGTGGAAATGTGCAAGGAATTGCAGCCTTATTGTTTGGTAAATATGTTTTGATTTTTGAATTAACTTCTGCACTACTTATTACAGCAGCAGTAGGAGCGATGGTGCTTGCTCACAAGGAAAGAACTTCTCCAAGAAAAACTCAAGCAATCTTGGCAAGAGAATTATTTGCAAGCGGAACCTATAAAGGACCACTTCCTTCTCCTGGTGTTTATGCTCGACACAATTCAGTTGACACCCCTGCACTTTTGCCAGATGGTTCTGTTTCAGAAATTTCATTACCTGGACCAATTGTTGCTCGTGGTGCAGTTAAGAATATTAATCAAAGTGACTTAAATGAAGTTCAAATTATTTCTGAAGGACTAGGACTTGTTTCAAGTGATGAAGAGGGTGACAAATGAATCCAAACGCATATTTAGTTTTATCAGGAATTATTTTTTCAATTGGTGCTCTTGGAGTTTTGTTGCGAAGAAATGCGATTGTGGCATTTATGTCTGTTGAATTAATGCTTAATGCTGCAAATCTTGCATTTGTAACAGGTGCTCGAGTATGGGGAAATCTTGATGGTCAAACTGCAGCATTCTTTGTGATGGTCGTTGCAGCAGCTGAGGTAGTTATTGGATTAGCAATTATTTTGACGATATTTAGAACTAGAAATTCAGCTTCAGTAGACGAAGCAAGCTTGCTTCGTTGGTAATAGGAAAAGAGAAAAAGTGATTGCCGCTGTTATTGCCTTGCCAGCACTAAGTGCTGCATTGCTACTTTCTTTGGGAAATAGAACCAATAAATTTGGTCCCTGGATGGCAATTATTGCTTCAACATCTTCTTTTCTAATTGGGTTTTTGCAATTTTTACAGATGCTTGCTCGACCTGCAGAAGAAAGAACTGCAATTACTACGGTTTATGAATGGCTAGCTGTTCCTGCTGCTGGATTTAAAGTTGATTTTGCCTTGCAACTAGATCAATTATCGATTTCTTTTGTTTTACTAATTACGTTTGTAGGAACTTTGATTCACATCTACTCACTGGGCTACATGTCACATGATGAAAATCAAAGAAGATTTTTTGCCTACCTGAATTTATTCGTTGCCGCGATGTTATTACTAGTTTTGGCTGATAATTATTTACTTCTTTATGTTGGCTGGGAAGGTGTTGGTTTAGCCTCATATTTATTAATTGGTTTTTGGCAACATAAGCCAAGTGCCGCAGTTGCTGCCAAAAAAGCATTTGTGGCAAACCGTGTAGGAGATTTTGGTTTATCCCTTGCAATTATGACTATGTTTATTGTGTTTGGTTCAGTTTCATTTAGTGATGTAAATGAAGGTGTGGCAGGCGCTCCTGCTTGGGTCTCTTTAACCATTGGTTTATTACTTCTACTTGCCGCTTGTGGTAAGTCTGCACAATTTCCACTACAGTCTTGGTTGTTGGATGCAATGGAAGGACCAACTCCAGTTTCGGCACTAATTCATGCTGCAACAATGGTTACTGCTGGAGTTTATTTAATTGTTCGAAGTGCTTCAATATTTAATGCCAGTGAAATTGCGCAAACCGCAGTAGTTGTTATCGGTGCAATTTCCCTTTTAATGGGTGCAATTATTGGTGCGGCTAAAGATGACATTAAAAAATCATTAGCTGGTTCCACCATGAGTCAAATTGGATACATGGTTTTGGCTGCTGGTTTAGGTCCAATTGGTTATGTATTTGCAATTTTGCATTTGATAACACATGGTTTCTTTAAGGCAGTTATGTTTCTTGGTGCAGGTTCAGTAATGCATGCCACAAACGACAATGTTGATATGCGCCGTTATGGCGGATTATCTAAAGTAATGATCTTTACAACAATTACATTCTTTATTGGCTATTTAGCAATCATAGGAATTCCTCCATTTGCAGGTTTTTATTCCAAAGATCACATCATTGAAGCTGCGTTAAGTCATTCATGGTGGGCCGGTGCGGCCGTTTTATTCGGTGCAGGATTAACAGCTTTCTATATGACTCGCATGGTGGTAATGACATTTGTTTCCAAACCACGTTGGGAAGACGATGTCCATCCGCACGAATCTCCACTATCTATGACATTGCCGATGATCGTCTTATCAATCGGTGCAGCGTCAATGGGAATTATTTTGACAAACAACCATATGTTTGAACATTGGCTTGAGCCAGTTACTGGCTTTGTGGAACCAGAACCACCATTACCAATCCAAACAATAACCATCATTACTTTGAGCGTTGTAGCAATTGGAGTATTAGCTGGAATTTGGCAATATCGAAAAATTGCCAAGGTAGCACCTAAAAAAGTTTCTTTTGTTGTAACTGCTGCTAGAAAAGATTTATATGGCGATGTAATGAATGAAGCACTCTTGATGAGACCAGGCCAATCTTTAACAAAGGTGCTAAATATTTTTGATAAATCAGTAATTGATGGATTCGTCAACGGTTTGGGACTATTTACTGGTGGAATTTCTTCAAGATTAAGAAAAAGTGAAACAGGCTATGTTCGCTCTTATGCCATGTCAATAGTTTTTGGTACCGCCATACTAGTTATTGTGTTATTGATTGTGAGACTATAAATGAATTTTCCTTGGTTACTCATAATTCTTCTTATTCCACTTATCGCAGCTGTTCTATTATTTATTCCTAAAAAATATGTAATTTTTAAAGATCAACAGATTGCTCTTTATTCTTCCTTGATAACTTTGTTATTTGTAATTGTTGTTGCTTTACAGTTTGATACTTCTTCTAATGCGACAACCCAATTCGATATCTCATTTGACTGGATTCCAGTATTTGGAATTTCATTTCATCTAGGCCTCACAGGAATTTCTTTGGTACTTATTGCGTTAACAGCAGTTTTGACTCCGATTGTAATTCTTGCCACAAAACATGAAGTGCAAAAGAAAAATAAAGAATTTTTGATGTGGATATTGTTAACTGAAGCAAGTGCCCTAGCAGTATTTCTAGCAAGAGATTTATTCTTATTTTATGTAGTTTTCGAAGCCATGCTCATCCCAATATTTTTCCTAGTAGGAAGATTTGGTGGACCACGAAAGAATGCAGCTGCTCTTAAATTTATTTTGTTTGGATTAGCTGGTGGATTAGTTATGTTGGCCGCTTTAATTTGGTTGTATTTTGCAGCAGCAACCCAACTAGGTCGTGGCACATTTTCTATTTCTGCTTTAAGCAATGAATTGAATTTGGATGTTTGGACTGAACGTTGGCTATTTCTTGGGTTTTTCTTTGCGTTTGCTTTAAAGGCTCCAATGGTTCCAGGACACACTTGGCTTCCCGATACTGCTGAACAAGCAACTCCAGGAACTTCCACAATGTTGATTGGAATCTTGGACAAAGTTGGAACTTACGGGATGTTGGCTATTTTGTTACCAATTTTTCCTAACGCTTCCAAAGAATTTGCACCAGTAATTATTGGATTTGCAGTATTCGGTGTTATTTACGGAGCACTTATTGCAATTGCACAAAAAGATATGAAGAGAACTTTTGCCTATATTTCAATTTCCCATTTTGGATTTATCGTGATGGGAATTTTCTCATTCACTAGCATTGGAATGATCGGATCAACTATTTATATGGTTGCTCACGGACTTTCAACTGCTGGGCTGTTCTTAACTGCAGGTTACCTAATTAGCCAAAAAGATAATTCATTAATTAGTAGTTTTGGTGGCTTAACAAAAGCTGCACCAGTAATGACTGGATTATTTCTAATATCAGGATTGGCCTCCATTGCTTTACCAGGAATGGCAGGTTTTGTTGCTGAATTTATGGTGTTAACGGGAACTTTCCAGGTATACAAAATTCCAGCAATAATTGCCACCCTTGCAATTATTTTGGCAGCTGTTTACATGCTGTGGTTGTACCAAAGAGTGTTCACCGGAATTGAAAGTAAAGATTCGAAAAATATTATTGATTTGAGTAAAAAACAAATTTTGGTTCTTTCCCCAATAGTTGTTTTAACTGTTTTGTTTGGTTTTTACCCTGCTCCAATTGTAAAAATCGCTGAAGCAACCATAGCTAGCACAATGTCTTCTATAGGGGCAACAGATCCTCAACCAATAATCAAAACAGAGGTGAACAAATGATTCAAACAGTTTTAAATACGATTCCTACTCCTAGTTTTGAATATGCCTTATTATCCCCAATTTTGATTATGTTCTTGGCTGCTTGTTTAGGCGTACTAGTGGAAGCATTTTTCTCAATTGAAAAGAGAAGATTTGCTCACTTAATTATTGTTTTCACTTCACTTTTATTTGCATTTTCTGCAGTTGCTCTGCAATCAGGACCAAAAGGTCGCGCACTTGCTGCAAGTGGCACTGTGGCACTCGATGGACCAGGTTGGATTCTGCAAGGCACAATTTTGTTAGTTGCAACATTGAGCGCACTTTTATTTGCTGAATCTAAAGTTGACCCACTGGGCGATGCTTTTGCTTCAAGAGCTTCTACTTTGCCAGGCGGGGAAGAAGAAAAAACTGTTACGAAATTAGGTTGGACTCAGACCGAAATTTGGCCACTATTTACTTTCTCAATTTCTGGAATGCTCTTATTCGTCACTGCAAATGATTTATTAGTTCTTTTTGTGGCATTAGAAGTTATGAGCTTGCCTCTTTATTTATTGGCAGGTTTGGCTAGACGTCGAAGATTACTAAGTCAAGAAGCTGCATTGAAATACTTTATTTTGGGTGCACTTGCTAGCGGTATTTTACTTTTTGGAAGTGCTTTAACTTACGCATACACCGGATCATTGGAATTTGGTCAAATTTCAAATGGAATTAGTTCTGCAAATAATTCACCAGGTTTGTTAACTGCTGCAATCGCTCTTGTTGCAGTGGGAATGCTATTTAAAGTTGGCGCAGTTCCGTTTCATCAATGGGTGCCAGATGTTTACATGGGTTCTCCAACTCCAGTTACCTCGTTTATGGCAGGTGCAGTGAAAGTTGCAGCTTTTGGTGGATTGCTCAGAGTTTTCTACGTAGCATTTGGTGCACTGGTTTGGGATTGGCGACCATTAATTTGGGTTGTTGCAGGTTTAACAATGGTGGTAGGAAGTGTTATTGCCTTAGCGCAATCTGATTTTAAGAGAATGCTTGCTTATTCATCTATTTCTAACGGTGGATTTATTCTGGTTGGATTCTCAGCAACTAATAGACCTGCCATTGCTGCGGTATTGATTTATTTGATCGCTTACGCATTTGCCACAGTCGGTGCATTTGCACTACTTACTTTGATTAGAGAACAAGCTGGAGAAAGTTCAACCTTGATTCGTTGGAAAGGTTTAGGCAAGAAATCTCCACTAGTAGCTTCTCTTATGTCTTTATTTATGTTGTCATTTGCTGGAATTCCATTAACTAGTGGTTTCACGGCAAAGTTTGGAGTCTTTACCGCAGCAATTTCTGGTGGAGCTACCGCATTAGTTTTGGTTGGAGTTTTGGCAAGTGTGATTGCTGCAGTGTTTTACGTCAGAGTAATTATTTTGATGTTCTTTAGTGAACCAATTCCGGATGGTCCATTTGTAGTTGTGCCAAGTGTTTTCACAACAATTGCGATAACAGCAAGTGCATTAGTCACAATAATTTTAGGACTATTTCCTCAAGTAATTATTGACTTAATTAGCTCTGCGTCAGTGTTTCTTCGATGAGTAAAGTTAATGTTCCCGAAATTTTAATTGGTGATGAAAAGTTAAAAGAGTTTTTAAGTAAAGGAATAAAAAGAACAGAGGAATTTCTAGAAATTGAATCTGCCTCCCCATATAATCCTTTAACTGAAATTACTCAACATTTATTGCTAGCTGGTGGAAAAAGAATTAGACCAGTATTAGTTTTCCTTTCTGCTCAGTTTGGAAAACCTGATATAGATCGTTTAGCAAAAGTTGCTGCTGCAATTGAATTTATTCACGTGGCAACGCTTTATCACGATGATGTTATGGATGAAGCACTTTTACGAAGAGGCGTTGAGTCTGCAAATGCAAAATTTGGTAATACAAATGCAATCTTGGCTGGTGACTTTCTCTTTTCTAGAGCATCGGCAATTGCAGCTGAATTAGGTCCTCACGTTGTAACAACTTTGGCAGATACTTTGTCAGTACTTTGCGAAGGTCAAATTCGTGAAGCAATGGGTGCTGGAGACAGTGATCCGATTAAGCATTACTTGGAAGTATTGAAACAAAAAACAGGTTCACTAATTGAAACCTCAGCAGCACTAGGTGCTTACTTATCTGGTGCAGATGATGTTGTCACAGCAGCTTTAAGTAATTATGCACAAAACATTGGGCTGGCATTTCAAATTTCTGATGACATTCTTGATCTAAAAGGGGACTCTGCCAAGTCAGGAAAAATGATTGGTAAAGATCTACTAGAAGGAATTCACACCTTGCCTGTGCTTTCAGCCCTTTCCTTAGACAAAGAAGAATCGTTAAAACAATTACTAGTTGAAGTGCGAAAAAATCCTGAGTTAATACAAACCATCATTGACAAAGTAACGAACTTGGGTGGATTTGATGTTGCCACACTTCACTTAGAAAGCCTGATTGATCAAGCAATGACTTCATTAGATTCAGTTCCAAAAGGAAGTGCTCGTGATGCATTAGTGCAGTTTGCAGAATGGTTAACGAAAAGAAATAGCTAGTTTTTATTAATTCGGTAAGTTCTAACAGCGTCATAGCTAAATACCGAAACTGCAAGCCACACAATTAAGAAACCAATCCAACGTGCTGTGATCATGGGTTCATCAAATACAAAATAGCCAAGTAAGAATTGCAAAATTGGACCAAGTGCTTGAAGTAAACCAATAACGACTAACGGAATTCTCACTACCGCTGTTCCAAAAAGCAATAAAGGAATAACAGTTACAACACCAGCAGTTGCTAACCAAAAGGAATGCGTTGGTCCGTGGTTTACAAAACTTAAATCATTTTTACTATTCAAATAAAACAGGAATGCTGAAAAAAATGGAGTTAACATCAAAGTTTCGATTGTTAAACTAGGGATCGCGTCCACGTTCGCCATTTTCTTTACTAAACCATAAAAACCAAAAGAAAACGCTAAACTCAGAGCGATATATGGGGGATGACCCAAAGTTAAAGTTAAGAAAGTAACTGCAACAAAAGTTAAGCCAACTGCAACTTTTTGTAAAGTTCTAAGTCTTTCTTTAAGAACAATTACTCCTAGTGCTACAGACACTAAAGGATTAATAAAGTAACCAAGGGATGTTTCAATCACGTGACCGTTATTAACTGCCCAGATAAAAACACCCCAATTAATAGTGATCAAAATTGAAGCGAAGAAAAGTAGAATCATTTTCTGTTTGTTGAAAAACGCTGCTTTTACTTCATCCATTAAATTTCGAAAGTAAACAATTACCAAAAGCAATCCAAGGGACCAGACAACACGGTGCGCGAGAATTTCTGGAGCTGAAGCAGGTTTTAATAACTGCCAATAAAGAGGAACGACTCCCCAAATTAGATATGCGCCCACTCCAGCCAAAAGCCCAGAGTTATATCTAGATCTTTGTTCAGCAGTATTCAAATTGCCACATTTTCTGGATGGGAAGCGGAATTCTCGTTGCGTTAAGTCTAGGCAACTTCCAAGTATTGCTTGCCTTAGGCCAACTTAGGGGTGTGCAGTGGTGAAAAATGCAGTTATCCGATACAAATAAATAGAGACATTTTTCTTAGAAAAGGAAAACTTCGAGATTATGCGTAGCTCCACCAACACTTTGAAAACAATATTTCTGTTGGGCTTTCTTGGCCTGTTCGTAATGGTTCTTGCTAGTTGGTTTGGGGGATCATCTGGACTTTGGTTTGGACTTATTTTTGCAATTGGCATGAACGGTTTTGCTTATTTCTATTCTGATCGTTTAGCACTTAAAGCAATGCGTGCTTATCAAGTAACACCTCAAACTGCACCAGTTTTATACAAAATAGTTAGTGACTTAGCAACTCAAGCAAAGCAACCAATGCCCCGTGTTTATTTATCTCCCACAGCATCACCCAATGCTTTTGCTACGGGAAGAAATCCACAAAATTCAGCAGTATGTGCCACTGAAGGAATCATGAATCTACTAACTGAAAGAGAATTAAGAGGAGTAATTGGTCATGAACTTTCACATGTTTACAACAGAGATATTTTAACTGCTTCAGTTGCCGCAACTATGGCAAGTGTGATGATGAGCATGGTTCAATTCTTTTGGTTATTTGGGGGCAGAGATTCTCAAAGATCTAATCCCATTGGCGCAATTTTCTTAATGATCGTAGGTCCAATGGCAGCAACTATGTTGCAATTAGCAATTGGAAGATCTAGAGAATTCGCTGCTGATGAAGATGGTGCCATTTTGACAAAAGATCCAATGGCTCTAGCAAGTGCTTTACAGAAAATTGATGCAGGAATTTCTAATGCGCCAATGAGGCCAACCTCAGATATGGAAACAGCATCATCAATGATGATTGCTCATCCATTTAGAGGAAGTGGAATGGCAAAATTATTTTCAACACATCCTCCAACTCAAGAACGTGTAAAAAGATTAGAAATGATGGCACAACAGATGGGGCAGTCTTCATAAAATCTTAAGCACCGTATGATTACGAAAGTACTTAATCAAGGTAGCTTGCCCGAGTGGCCAAAGGGAGCAGACTGTAAATCTGCCGGTTCACGCCTACAGTGGTTCAAATCCACTAGCTACCACGCTTAAATAAAATAAGCCCTAACAAAAGTTAGGGCTTATTTTATTTTGTGTTTATCTAAAATTTGTAAATTGTGTTGCAAAATCAAGTTCAGTTTTTTCAACCAAACGCATTACAATTTGTAGATCATCGCGTGACTTACTTGTGACTCTCAATGTTTCACCCATGATTTGAGTCTTAATGGTTTTGGGACCTTCATCTCGAATTATCTTGGCAAGCTTCTTGGCATTTTCTTGAGAAATTCCTGAATTGAAATTGCCTGTGATTTTGTAGATTTTTCCAGAACCTCTTGGGTCATCTGCTTTAAAAGATTTCAAAGAAATACTTCGTTTAATCAATTTTTCTTTAAACACATCCAAAGCAGCTTTTGCTCGCTCTTCAGTGCTTGATTCAATTTCCACGCTTAATTCGTTAAGCCACTTGATTTCGGTTTCAGTGTTCTTAAAATCAAAGCGTTGAGATAATTCTTTGCTCGCCTGGTTTAAAGCATTATCTGCTTCTTGGCGATCAATTTTACTTACGATGTCAAATGAGTTATCAGCCATGTAAAAAAGTTACACCAATCAGTTCTTCACTTGTGCGCCATACGCGCTTGGCTAATTCAATATCTTGAGCAGACTTATTCATTTTGACTTTCTTAGGCTTGCCTCTTGATTCAAACAATCCTCGAGGTCCTAAGTAATCTCCACTTTGGATATCGACCCAAGTACAAGCTGCAATCTGGGGAAGAGCACCATTTGCCGCACTTTGTCCCAAAATGATGTTCATCACTTTTGTTACTACTAATTCAACACTCTTTCTTAATCCAGATCTCTTGGTCGCAGCAACAAGTTGCAGGTTGGTATTGGCGTATCCGGGGTGAGCAACGGCTACCGTGATATTTGAATTAGCAATTTTTAGTCTTCGCACCAATTCGTTGGTAAAAAGTAAATTGGCTAGCTTGGAATTTCCATAAACAGTCCATGGTGAGTAGTTTTCTTTACTCACATTTATCTCACTTTTATCCCCAGTCTTAAGTTTTCCTAAGCGGTGAGCAGAAGAAGAAACATTTACGATTCGAGGATTAGTTCCTTTACTTATGGCATCTAATAAAAGCTCTGTTAAGAGGAAATGACCGAGGTGATTTGTGCCCATTTGGGACTCAAAACCATCTTTGGTTTTCTCAAAAGGAACAGCCATGATTCCAGCGTTATTAAGTAGTACATCAATTGGTTTTGTTGATTGATTAGCAGCGAATTTTCTTACTGAATCCAAATCCATCAAATCAAGTTCTGCTACTTCAATAACTGCCGATGGAGTCTGGTTAAGTATTTGATTTTTAACACTTTGACCTTTATTGATATCTCGAACGGCTAACACAATTTCAGCACCGAGTTTGGCTAACGCAATTGCGCTTTCTTTTCCCAGTCCAGAATTGGCTCCGGTAATGATTACTCTTTTTGATTTCATATCAATTAGTGAAGGAGATTTTGGTCCACTCATTAGTAGTAACGCACTCCTCAGGTATTCTCAATTTTCGCGGCTAGAAATCTATCTTGACAGTCGCTTAAGCCCCAATAGCTCAGATGGTAGAGCATCTCCATGGTAAGGAGAAGGTCTGCGGTTCGATTCCGCATTGGGGCTCGGGTTGAATGATCCAAGAGCAAAGCGGAGTAGCTCAGGTGGCAGAGCAAACGACTCATAATCGTTGTGTCGCGGGTTCGACTCCCGCCTCCGCTACACGGAGAAAAAAGTATTAGGAGAGGATAGGTAAATGGCAAAAAGTGATGTACGTCCAAAAATAACAATGGCTTGTGCTGATTGCAAAGAACGCAATTACATAACAAAGAAAAACCGTCGTAACGATCCAGATCGTTTGGAAGTTAAGAAGTTTTGTCCACGTTGTAACAAGCACACAGAACATAAAGAAACTCGCTAAGAACTTTTAGCAGATTTAACTTTAATATTCTGTGGCACTTAATTTAGCGTTTCTAAATAGGTCGTACCCTTCTTTAGAAACTTTTAAAGTTGATCAAGAAAAAATCAATGCATTCAGTGATGCAATTGGTGATCACAATGATTACGTTAAACAAGGTTATGCCTCCCCAACTTTCTTAATCTCCATTCAAATGGGAGCTATGGAAGTTGCCCTTTTTGATCCTGAACTTGGTCTTGATTACAGCAAAGTGGTTCATGGTGAACAAAGTTTTGAATACAAAAAACCTGTTAAAGCAGGAGATGAATTATCTTTCATCTCCACAATTGAAGATATAAAATCTAAAGTTGGCAATGATTTCATCACCATCAGAAGTGATGTCAAGGATGCTTCGGGAAATGAAGTTGCTACCTTAAAGGCAACACTTATTGCTCGCGGAACGGACAATTAATGTCTGCGGGAATTAAATACAGTGATGTTGAAGTTGGGTTTGAATTACCTAAAATTGTGCATAATTATCAACGCCAAGATTTAGTAAAATATGCAAATGCATCAGGCGATCACAACAAAATCCACTTGGATGAATCGTTTGCAAAATCTGTAGGATTGCCAGACATTATTGCCCACGGAATGTTAACCATGGGTGTGGCTAGTCGAGTAGTTACTAATTGGGTAAAAGACATAACAGCTGTAAAAAGTTTTTCCGTTAAATTTTCTGCACCAGTAGTTGTACCAAATGATGGTAAAGGAACAGACGTAGAATTTGGAGCAAAGATTGAAGAAAAAATGGCAGATAATTTAGTCAAGATTGCAGTAGAGGCTCGTTGTAATGGCACAAAAGTTTTAGGCAGATCTTTAATAATCGCTCAACTTTCTTAAATGATGAATGCACCTAAAGAAGTTCTTGATTTAGCCGAGCAAAGAATTCAAGCTCGTGCGAATAAAGATTTTGCCCTCTCTGATCAATTGCGGGATAAAATTTCAGACCTAGGTTATGTAATTAAAGATAACCCTGCAGGCTATGAATTAGTTGTCAAACCTCCTTTTGAAGTTTTTGAGAATTTAGCCAGTATAAAAATAAAGCCAGATCTTTTAAGTAAGAAAGTAACTATTTGTTTACTAGTTGATGGTTGGCTAGAAGACACCAAAGAGTGTATAAATGCGTTACTTACACATATGCCAAAAGATGCTTCAATTTTAGCTCTGGATTTAGGTAACAAAGAATTAGTTGGAAACCATTTAGCTGAAATAGAAAAAGCAAATAAGAATTTGGTTGCTATTCACACCTCGCAGACTCTAGAACAAGCTGGATGGGCAAATTCAATCAATAAGTTAATTGAGGTAAACCCTGCTGAATTTAGTGTGGTGATGGATTTAAGTTCCATAATTAGTGGTGATTCAATTACTCCACTTATCAACCAAATAAAAGGCGAAATTGTTGCTGCAGGTTGGAAAGGATCTTTAGTCAAATTAGATGATGAATGGCGAAGTGTAGAAGACAAAGGTGAAGGCGAAGTAGATATTTTATTGGGTTATTTATTTGCCATTAAGACAAAGATTGCTCAAGAAATTCCTGCCAATTCCAAAGCAAAATTTTATCGAAATGCAGATCTTGAATGGTCTCTAGAGTTAAGAAGTAAAGGACATAAATTAGTAGCCCTAGGAAATACTTTGCCGGTAGAGCAAAAAAGACATCATGGTTATCACGATTCTGATATTGAATATAGAGAAAAAGAGTCTAAGAAAACCTATGACCGCATCTTGCAAAACTATCGAGGCAAAACTCAAATACTGAGTCCCAGAAGATAGTTCTTGAATTAACATAATCAACATGAGACAACTCAAAGGATTTAAACTTTCTGATCACACGACTCTTCGAGTTGGAGGATTAGCAACAACAGTTTGTGAAATTCAGAGTCCTTCAGATATTCAAGATTTTGTACACGAATATGGCAATCAAGACTTCTTTGTTCTTGGTGGGGGAAGCAACATTGTTGCTCCAGATCATGAAATTAAAACACCAATTGCCTTTATGCAATTGGTTAATTCTTCTGCAAAAACCGATGGAGATTTTGTTGAAATAAATGCAGGATCTGGAATGTTGTGGGATGACTTCGTGGCCGATGCTGTTGATCAAGGCTTAAGTGGTGTGGAAACGCTTTCAGGAATTCCTGGAACAGTGGGAGCTTCCCCAATTCAAAACATTGGCGCTTATGGAACTGAAGTTAATTCTTCAATTAAATCTGTCCAACTAGTGGATGGAACAACTGGGAAATCAAGAATTTTAACAAATGAGGAACTTAAATTTAGTTACAGATTCTCTATTCTTAAGAATCTAACTTCAAGATTTATCATCGAAAATGTCACCTTTAGATTAAAAAGGGATAAGAATTCAAAGATAACTAACTACCCACAAGTTGCAGAATCATTAGGTATAAATCCTGGAGAAAGTGTCTCAATTAAAGAACTTCGCAATGCGATTCTTGCAATTAGAAAATCTAAAGGAATGATTCTTGATTCAAAGGATCATGACACATTCAGTGTTGGATCTTTTTTCATTAATCCAATTATGGAAAAAGATAAAGTTCCAACTAATGCTCCAATGTATGAAAATGAATCTGGGAAAGTCAAAACTAGTGCTGCCTGGTTAATCGAACAAGCTGGATTTGAAAAAGGATTTCGACTGGGTGGTGCCATGATTTCCAGCAAGCACACATTGGCAATTGCAAATTCAGGAAATGCCACAGCAGAAGATGTTATTGAATTATCAAACTTAATTACGTCAGGAGTCAAGCAAAAATTTGGAATAGCGTTAACTATTGAACCAAGAATTTTAAAATTTTAAGCTAATAATTTTTGTAATCTAGAAACGCCTTCAACAAGATCTTTATCGCTCAAGGCATAACTCATTCGCACATAACCAGGTGTGCCAAAAGCTTCACCAGGAACTAGTGCAACATCTACTTCTTCTAATGCAATATTTGCCAAATCAAGGGATGAATTAATTGTTTTACCGTTTACGGTTTTTCCAATCAATCCTTTTACTGATGGGTAGACGTAGAAAGCACCACCTGGTTCAGGGCAAACCACGCCTTTAATTTCATTCAACATCTTCACAATTGTTTCACGACGCTTGGAGAAAGCTTCCAACATTGGTTTTAGTATATCTTGGGAACCATTTAGAGCAGCAATAGTTGCTTGTTGAGCAATGTTATTAACGTTACTTGTCATATGTGATTGCAAATTAATTGACGCTTTTGTGAATTCTTTTGGACCAATGGTCCAACCCACTCGCCAACCTGTCATGGCATATGTTTTTGCAACTCCATTAACGATCACACATTTGTCTCTTAATTCAGGAACCAGTCCTGGCATAGATGAAAATTGAGAACCTGAATAAATCAGATGCAAATAGATTTCATCTGTCATTACCCAGATATTTTTTGACACTGCCCATTGACCGATTGCCTTTACTTCTTCAGGGGTATAAACAGTTCCAGTTGGGTTTGATGGGGAAGAAAAAATAAGTAGTTTAGTTTTGCTTGTATAGGCTTTTTCTAATTGTGCAACGTTGATTTTGTAATTAGTAGTCTCATCTGAATTAATAACAACAGGTTTACCACCAAAGATTTGTACAACTTCAGGATAAGTAACCCAATAAGGAGCTTGTAATAAAACTTCATCACCTGGGTTAATAAGTGTTGCCATAGTGTCAAAGATTGCTTGCTTGCCACCATTTGTGACAACAACTTGATCAGCAGTTATTTCATAACCATCGTCTCTAGTTGCAGCTTTTGCAATTGCTTCTCTAAGTGGAGCTAAACCAGGAGTTGGTGAATAGCGATGATTAGAAACTTCAGTTGCTGCTTTTTGTGCAGCTTCAACAATGTGTGCAGGAGTTGGAAAATCTGGTTCGCCAGCTCCAAAACCAATAACGGGACGACCTGAGGCCTTTAATGCTTTGGCTTTTGCATCTACTGCCAGGGTTGCGGACTCGGCAATGGCTTGAACGCGCTCGGAGATTTCTTTGCTCATAAACCCAATGTTGTCAGGCACTTCTCCTCGAGACTTCACCCACTAGGACAGATAAATACTGTGTCGGCGTAAACTCGTTCAGGCGTGAAGACGCTGTGCGAGGAATGCCTATCTTTTAAGCGTGATCGGCAGCTTTTGGTGCGCTTAGGGGTGTGGCGCAACTGGTAGCGTACCGGTCTCCAAAACCGGTGGTTGCAGGTTCAAATCCTGTCGCCCCTGCAAAAATATTTTGACCCAAAACAAAAAGAAAAAGGACGAAGTATGACTGACAAACTTGCTAACGCAACTTTGGATGGCGCGCGTCAAAATCCTTTTGTTAGAGCTCGTGATTTTATTCGCGATGTAATTTCAGAATTAAAGAAAGTAGTTTGGCCAACTCAGCGCCAACTAATTAATTACACAATCATTGTTTTAGTTTTCGTAGTTATCGTGGCATTAATTATTGCTGCCCTTGATTTTACTTTTACACAAATTACTTTAAGAATTTTCGGAAACTAGGATAAAGGAAAAACTGTGACTGAATCTCCGTTCTCGCACGTTGAAGATATTAAACCTGCAACAACACCTGATAACGCATCAGTTGCTGTTGCTGACATGTTTTCTGCATCAACCGTTGAGACTCCAGAAGTTGTTGAACCAATTGTTAATGACTCTCCAAACTTTGAACAACCAGTTGAAGAAGTAAAAGTAGAAGAAGCAGTTGTTGAAGAGACAGTTGCAGAAGTTGATGAAACTCCAGCAGAAGATGTTGATCCGGTTGTTGCTTTCGCAGACTCCTTAAGACTGCAAGCTGGTGACTGGTTTGTAATCCATTCTTATGCAGGATTAGAAAACAGAGTTAAAACCAATATTGAAAACCGTATTATTTCCTTGAACATGGAAGATTACATTTTCCAAGTTGAAGTTCCAATTGAAGAAATTACTGAAATCAAAGCTGGAACTAGAAAACAAATTAAAAGAAATAAATTCCCAGGTTATGTTTTAGTTCGTATGGAACTAACTGATGAATCATGGGGAGTTGTAAGACACACTCCAGGTGTTACAGGTTTCGTTGGACATGCTCACACACCATCACCGTTAAAACTTGAAGAAGTTGTTGCAATTCTTGCTCCAAGAATTGAGAAAAGAATTGTTTCAGCAACAACTGGTCAAACTACAACTGTGCGTGAAGTTCAAGTACTTGATTTTGCAGTGGGAGATTCTGTCACAGTTGTTGATGGACCATTTGCCACATTGCAAGCAACAGTTTCTGAGATCAACATCGATTCACAGAAAGTAACTGGTCTGGTCGAAATATTTGGACGAGAAACACCAGTTGAACTCGGCTTTAGTCAGATTCAAAAGAACTAGAAAAAGGGAAAACAAAATGGCACCTAAGAAAAAAGTATCCGGTTTCATCAAGTTACAAATTGTTGCCGGTCAAGCAAACCCAGCACCACCAGTAGGTCCAGCTTTGGGTCAACATGGTGTGAACATCATGGATTTCTGTAAGGCATACAACGCAGCAACTGAACAACACCGTGGACAAGTAATTCCAGTTGAAATTACTGTTTATGAAGATCGTTCATTTACTTTCGTTACTAAAACTCCTCCAGCAGCAAGATTGTTGTTAAAAGCAGCTGGAATTGAAAAGGGAACAAGTAATCCTTTGACCACAAAAGTTGGCAAAGTTACTAAGTCTCAAGTTAAAGAAATTGCAAACGTAAAGATGGCTGATTTGAACGCAAATGACATCGAAGCTGCATCACGCATCATCGAAGGAACCGCACGTTCAATGGGAATCACAGTCGTCGACTAAGAAAAAGATTTCTTAAAAGACAAAGTGTCTTTTAAGAGTGGGAGAGCCTCTGCGGGCTCATTAAAAACCACAAACTGCAATCAATAAGGAGCAGGCAAATGAAACGCAGCAAGAAATATAGAGAGTCAGAAAAGTTAGTTGATCGCGA
>JAPLAV010000061.1 GCA_026393095.1 Actinomycetota bacterium
ACAACAAAAGGAATTCCTGCGTACTTACAAGCTAGGGCAACTGCAAATGAACCAATTTTGTTTGCAGTATCACCGTTTGCCGCAACTCTGTCTGCCCCAATAAGGGCAACATCAACTTCACCGCGAGCAATAATGCTTGTTGCTGCACCATCTGCGATTACAAAATGTTCAATATCGTCATGGGCAAGTTCCCAAGCAGTTAGACGACCACCTTGTAGTAATGGCCTAGTTTCGTCTGCAAATACATGTTTTAAAATTCCTCTGGAATTCATTTCTCTGATTACACCTAGTGCTGTACCCCAAGTAGTTGTTGCCAAAGATCCGGTATTGCAATGTGTAAGTGCTCTGATTGGTCTATTTTTAACTTTTGATTCAATCCAACTAGAACCAAACTTTCCCATTTGTCTATTGCCGGCTTCATCTTCTAAAGCAATTTTGTTTGCTTGTGCTAAGACTTCATTAACTCCTTGTGCCACAAATGGCAAAACTTTGTCCACTCCCCAGGCTAAATTGACTGCAGTTGGTCTGGCGTTTCTAATTCTTAAAAATTCTTCGGATCGTTTTTGCTCACTCCACTTTTCTTTTTCTGCTTGGCGCATTGCCACAACTACACCCCATGCACCTGCTGCTCCTAATGCTGGAGCTCCTCGCACAGCTAATTTCATGATGGCGTCAACGAGTTGATCCACTGTTTCAATATTCAAATTGATTTCTTGATGGGGCAATTTAGTTTGATCAATAAGTATGAGTCCGTCATTAACCCAGGAAATGGCTCGGATTTCACTCATCAAACTGCCCCTTAATTGTTAGTCAATAGTTGTCCTACAACTAGTCTTGAATAGCCTCTTAGATATTGTCTTGCTTGTCAACTCCCCTAGAAGAACCGTTACGAAAAAGAAATGTGAGCACAAGGTGAACACTCCAGCTGATCAGTTTGGCGGTCGAGCCAGCCTGACTCGTCGAATCAGCGATGACATCCGAAGAAGGATCTTGGCCAAAGAATGGGCTCCGGGAGAGAAAATCCATAGTGAATCAGAGCTGTCCACCAACTACAAAGTTTCTCGAGTTACAGTTCGAACTGCTTTAAAAACTTTGGAATACCAAGGTTTAGTTGATATTCGACATGGCTCCGGAACTTATGTAAACAATTTTGGTCGATCAATTCCTACTGGATTAAATGAACTTCGTTCCATGTCAGAAACAATTAGTGAATTAGGGTATGAACCAGGTATGGAATACAAAGTTGCAACCATCAGGCCTGCAACTAAAACTGAAATTGACAAGTTAAGACTTGATAATGCTGATCCAGTTTTGTATTTAGAAAGAGCGGTACTTGCTGATGGAAAAGCTGTGGCGTTTTCATACGACACAATCAACATCAGTTCACTTCCAGAAGAAGTTGTGGAAGAAATGAAACAAGGAAGCGTTTTTGCTTCACTTGACACCATAAATTCTCGTCCGATTAGAGCACTTGCAGAAGTTGATGCAGTGATTAGTAAGGAAATTGGATGGGGGGACGAAAGGCCAGCAAATGATTTGTTTCTACTTTTACAACAAGTCCATTACGCTGGTGATGGAGAACCACTTATGTATAGCAAAACATATTTCATGGAAGGCCGCTTCCAATTCCTAATATTAAGGACAAGATAAAATGAAAATCAAAATATTATTTATTTCTCTATTTATCGCACTTTTAAATTTAAATCCTGCACAAGCACACACTGAACTGGTTTCTGTTGAACCATCAACAGATCAAGTGATGTTGACTTTGCCTTCTGAAGTTAAATTAACCTTTGGTGAATCAGTTATTGCTGAAGGAACTTTTGCCTCAATTACAACAGCTGCTGGTTCAGTTGAAACAACTGTCAGAGTTGAAGCAGCAGATGTTTATGTAGCAATTCCTGCTGATCTTGTTGGACCTGATCTGACAATTTCTTGGAAAACAGTAGCTGCTGATGGTCATCCATTAGATGGTGAAACTGTTTACAAACTTGCTGAAAATAGAGGCGAAGTAACTCCAGAAGTAACAACCATGGAAGAACCAGTAGCAATTAGTGCAGAAGTTGAAGAAAATTCATCAAGTATTAGTTGGTTGCAATGGTTAGCACTTGGTACCTCAATTGGAATTGCTATAACTTTCTTCATGAAAATGCGCAAAAAATAAGAGACGTTCAAATTAATTGAACGCCTCTTAAATTAATTAAATTATTTAGTGACTGTGTCCACCTGGACCGTGGCTATGACCATTTCCGC
>JAPLAV010000088.1 GCA_026393095.1 Actinomycetota bacterium
AAGCACTAAATCTTGATGCATTAAAAAGTGAAGACGTTGAGAAATTAGTAGTTTCTACAGAAAATGATTCATCTCTTATGACTTCGATGTTGCCAGTCCAAGCAGAACCGTATTTCAGATCACATTTATTAAGACCAAAGAATGCATCCCTTGAATTTGCTCCAGGATTTTCAATCCTGTTAGCTACACAAGGAAATGGCCAAATAAACACAGAAAAACAAGGAAATTTTGTAATAGATAAAGGAGATGCATTCATAATTCCTTTTGAATCGGGCTCTTGGTCGTTGACAGGAAACATTGAAGTTTTGTTATCTAGGCCACCTGCACCCGATGCACCTATGTCATCGCTGTAATTAAAATATATCTTTGCTAAGTTATATTAAATGACTTCAGTTCACGCACCTTTAAAATTAAATAATTTATCTATTTATTCAGGCATTTCCATATTTGCCGTAATGGGTGGGTTCACCTCGTCTTATGGTGTGATGGTTCCTTATTTCAGAGATAAATTCTCACTCAATCTTGCTGAAAGTGGATTCATTTTCTTTGCACACGGCGTCACTGCTCTTATTGGTGTTGTCATTGGCACAATTACTGTTTCTAAATTTAAAGCGGCTTACGTTGGTGGATTAGGTGCACCATTAATGGGTGTGGGCGCAATTCTTATTGGGGTTGCGCCAAGTTGGAATATAACTTTGTTAGGTGTGACAGTTGTTGGAGTTGGATTCGGGGCATGTGATGCAACTATTAGCCAATTTTTATCTAGAGGTGGAAGTGAGAAGGCAGTTAGATTAGTTAATATTTTAAATGCTGGTTTTGCAATTGGTGCAGTTATTGGACCTATTTTAATTGCAGGGGCAGTACCAGATTTGTTTGGCCAATTGTTATTTGCTTGGGCAGCAGTATTTTTTGTTGTTGGATATATGTTTATCTCTAATACTTCAGGTTATTTAAAACGAGATCACACCACAGCAAAACCCGAAGGACATAAGTTTGTTTTCTCAATGCTTCTTTTAGGAATTGCTTTTTATGTCGGAGTTGAAGTTGGGGCATCAGGTTGGATTCCTACGTACATGATTGATCAGAATTATTCAGCTCAAATGGGAGCAACAGCATTAGCTTTATTTTTCCTAGCACTAGCTGCTGGAAGAATTCTTATTTTGCCTTTGGCAAAAAAATATTCTCCAACGCAAATGGTTTTAACTTCTTCAATTTTGATTATTTTAAGCCTGTTTTTTATAGGTTTTACCTCTTTTGCGTTACTTGGATTTACCATCATGGGTTTTGTCTGTGGACCAGTTTTTCCAACAGCAATGGTATGGGCGGTACGAATTAATCCAGGAGATCCAAGGACTGCAGGTTTTATGATGTTTGCAGCAATTGCTGGAGCAAGTATTTCTCCATCATTAATGGGAATAGTAATGCAAAAAACTGGAACAGATATTTTAGCGTGGTTATTAATGGTTCCAGCATTATTAAGTTTGGCTGTTTATGGATTGGCTGCCAAGCAAAATATTTCTGAACACATCGAACATCACTAAATTTGGATAGACGCAATAGCGTCGTTAAATTCCTTAATCTTTTCTTTGATTCTGTTTTCTGACATATTTAAGTGTTCCAATATCGTGAAGCGATCTGGTCTAGTGGTTGGTGCAGATTTAACAATTTCAGTGAATTCTTCATCATTAAAACCTAAATTGTGATGAGAAATTGGTAGTCCATGTTGGGAAAGTGCATAAGCTAATTCAGTAAATCTTTCCTCATCATTTCGTAAGAACGTAGCAAAAAGTGCTCCTACACCAACTTGTTCACCGTGAGGTTGAGTTCTATCTGGGAATAACAAATCAATGGCGTGAGAAATTTCATGACAAGCTCCACTACAAGGTCTACTTGTTCCAGCAATTCCCATAGCAATTCCTGACAAAACTAAAGCTTCGGAAAGTGCAACTAGAAAATCATCACTGCCAATGGAATCTGCTCTGCCTAACAATGCTTCAGCACTAATGCGTGCCATGGATGCTGCTAAGCCATCCATCTTCTCACCATTTTCCTCTACTGCTAATTCCCAATCTTTAACCGCAGAAAGATTACTTAAAACATCTCCAATGCCAGCTTTAATAAAACGATCTGGCGCCATCTTGATTGCATCTAAATCAATTACCACCGCAAGTGGTGCATTAACACCAAAAGATCCACGACCACCGTTATTTTCCAAAATACTAACCGGGGAAGCAACACCATCATGAGCCAAATTTGTGGCAACAGAAATCATAGGAATTTCTAATAAAGTTGCAGCGTATTTACACAAATCAATGACTCTACCGCCACCCACTCCAACAATTGCATCGTATTTTTTTGGTTTTAAGTTCTCGGCTAAAGATTTAGCATCATCTAAAGAATTTCCTGGAGAAATATAAAAATCAGCATTAGGTGCTGCTTTTTTTAATCTTGCTTCAAACTTCTTTTTTCCACCTTCAGTCATTACTACTGCGATATGACCTTTGCTAGAAACTCTTTGATCAGCCAGCACTGTTGCTAAATCATCAAGAGCACCTTTTCGAATATCAATGTAAAGGGGAGTTTCAATTGTTCTTTTTAGTAGTGACATGCAATTGACCTCGCTTTTGCTAGATCGTCATGATTGTCTACTTCAACCCAAGAAACTTCACCAATTGGTTGCAGGTTTATAACTCCACCACGGTCAACATATTCTTGATAACCATCTTCATAGTAAAGATCTGGATTTAGTTTCCAAGTAGTTTCCAATGAAGCTGTTAGTTTTTCTGCAGATTCTGGTTCCACAAGAGTTAAACCAATGTATTCACCAAACGCAGATTGTGGATCCATTAATTTTGTAATCTTGGCAAGATTTCCCGCACAGTCAATTGTTAGTTTCATTTCTTCTTCAGCAAGCTTTTTAACTGTGTCAACAGCCAAAAGAATTGCTGGTCCTCTATTTGCTAGAAGAGTTTCTTGCACTCCTACTGGATGAACTGTGTCTCCATTTGCTAAAAGAAAACCTTGGGAGAATAAATCTCTGGCGCACCACAAAGAGTAAGCGTTGTTCCACTCTTCTGCTTTGTCGTTAAAAATCAATTCTAAATTAACACCATGTCTTGATTCCAAATCTTTTTTTCGATCTTCAACAGCTTGTGATTTGTAGCCAACAATGACTGCTACATCTTTTAAGCCAACTTTTGAAAAGTTACTAAGAGTTAAATCTAGGATTGTGGTTTCATCATCCACTGGCACAAGAGCTTTAGGCAAAGTATCGGTATAGGGGCGAAGTCGACGTCCAGCACCTGCGGCTAAAACCATGCCCAGCATGTTTGCCCCATTCGATATCAAGAAGTTACTTTTCTTGTGCCTTTAGTCTTTCACGCTCATCTTCGCACTATATATATTGAGTAGGCTCATATTCACCATGGCAATTATTCCTAGACGCTTTGATTCCAACCCTTGGTATTTACGCATTCGCCGTATGGGTGGAGCTGCCTATCATGCCTGGATTGCAAATGATCCTAAGGCAATTTCAGAATTTAAAGATATAAAGAACAATTCCCAAAATTATGAAGTTTTAGCTTATTTTGGTGATGATGTTTCTCGTTCCTATCAAATTGCACAATGGCTACCAGTTTATGAAGAATTAAACAAAACTCATAAAGTCCAAATCATTTGTCGACAATTTCCCACAACAAAACATTTAAGAAAACTAACTTCTCTACCGGTAAATTCTGTTTATGACTTCTTTACTTTAACTGATTTAATTGAATCAAATAATTACAAAGTTGTTTTGTATGTAAATAACTCATTTACAAATTTTCAAGCGATGGCTGCTAAACGAGCTTTTCATGTGCATTTGAATCATGGTGAGTCAGACAAGATGAGTATGACTTCCAGACAAATGTATGCCTACGACGTCGTTGCTGTAGCTGGTCAAGCTGCAAAAGATCGTTTAAGAAATGCGCTAATTGTTAGCGATGAGAATAAAGAAGTCGTTATTGGTAGACCTCAATTAGATTTATTACAAAAACCATTGGAAGTAAATGCCGGAAGAAAAGTGTTGGCTTATGCCCCAACTTGGGAGGGTGACCAGGAAGCTAACAATTATTCCTCTGTTGATGTTTACGGGGAACAAATAGTTTCAGCAATGCTCAAAGTTCCAAATATAACTGTTTTGTATAAGCCTCATCCAAAAGTAACAACTTCACCTAATTCAGAAATAGCTAATGCTCATAAAAAAATCTTGGGCCTATTGGATTCTGCTAACGCAAAAGATCCGAGTGCAAAACATAAGTTAGTTACTGGAGACCCAATGCCAGTCTTGCAAGTTGCAGATCTTTTAGTGTCAGATGTTTCAGCGGTAACTATTGATTATTTGTACTTAAAGCCACAAGGTGCCATGTTGATGTGTGATAGAAGAAGTAACGTAACTGAATTTGCTCAAGTAGCTCCTGTTTCAAAAGCTGTAACAGTAATTACTAAAGACAACATAAATAGCATTGATAAATTAATTTCTGATCACGTATCAGGACAAGTTGATAGAACATCTTATGATTCAATGAGAAATTATTACTTTGGAGATACAAAACCAGGTTCTAGCATTAATAGATTTATTGCAATGGTTGACGACTTAATTAAACGTCGCGACAAAAACGTTCTTGAATTGCCCACGTCAAAATAATTAAACCCGGCCGCTTTAGCTCAGTTGGTAGAGCGTTGCTCTCGTAAAGCAAAGGTCTCGGGTTCAATTCCCGAAAGCGGCTCTCAAATAACCGTCTATTAATTCATATCAAATTTAGTATTGCCAGCAATGAAAATTACTATCTTGACAGTTCTTTATTGCCCAATCAACATCTTTGTTACTTGGAAATACTGGATAATGAACTTTGCTAATAATTCCTTCTTCTACAAGTAGGGTTATTCTTTTTAGTAATACTTTGTTTTCTATATTGAAAACTGGCAAATTTACACTCACCTGAAATTTGAGTTCTGAGTCACTTAAAATTTCATACGGAAGTTCTAATCTGTTGTGCAATTCTTTTTGGTATTCGGAATTTTGAGTACTGACCCCAAAAACATTAGTTGAAAGAGTTTCTAAGACAGAGAATTTATCTCTATATGAACATACTTGAGGAGTACATCCTCTTGCACCAGGAATTTCATCCCAACCTTCTGGCAAAGCCACTCCAGGGACACCAGTCATTGGATAACAGAAAATAATAGTTTTTCCCTTTAGCTCGGAAAGATTGACAATTGATCCATTAGTTGATTTGAGAGAAACGTTTGGAATTTTCATTCCCAACAAATGATTTGCTGCCCCGTCATCGATTGGTTCTGGGAGATTATCGGGTAAGTCTAAAAATGATTTTTGAGGAATATTGGTCACACTTGAGTTTAAGTCATTGTTTCTCGTAAAGCAAAGGCCTCGGGTTCAATTCCCGAAAGCGGCTCGTTTAGTTATTACTTGCCTTTTGTAATCGATCTCGAATCGCTAAAGCCAAGTTGTCACCCAAAGGTTGTTTGACAACAATTCTGGATAACTTTTTTTCATCTGCAGACCTAAATGCGAAGTACAAATTCTGAGCAAATTCTTCAACATTCTTGGGAGCAATTAATCGAATAACTTCAGGTGGAGTTGCAAATTCTTTTAGCGCTATGAAGCCATCACCTGGTTTAGGTTCTACATCTAATAAGACTTTTGCTTGAGGAGCATAGTGAGATTTAAATGAACCACTTACTCGGATATTTGTAATTGAATCTGACAAAATTAAACCTGTGGTTTCTTCAATCATTTTATTGGTTATAAAACCCGGACGTAAGATTTTTGGTTGATCTTGAGTGCAATCGATAATGGTGGATTCAATTCCTATAGCTGAATTACCACCATCGAGTA
>JAPLAV010000032.1 GCA_026393095.1 Actinomycetota bacterium
AGAAATACTAGAAAATCAACAATCTCTAAAGAAGACTCTTCAGATTAGAGATACTTACCTATTGCCTTTGCAATACCTGCAAGTTTCACTGTTGAAGAAGGTAAGAGAATTAAATCAAAATCCTGATGAAAGTGATCCTTTGTTAAGAAGGACTTTGTTGTTGACCATCAATGGAATTGCTACTGGGTTAAGAAACACTGGTTGATTCTTACTGAACTACCACGTTTGTAGCATTTGGACCTCTGGGGTCTTTGTCCATTTCAATATCAAAAATAACTTTTTGGCCCTCATTCAAAGTTCTTAATCCAGCTGAGGTTATTGCATTTTCGCGCACAAATATTTCTGAACCATCTTTGGCTTTTATAAAGCCATAACCTTTTTCTGTGTTAAACCACAGGACAATTCCATTTGGCATTTAAGTAGCCGAAAAACTTTCTTTAGAGTTGGATACCAAGTTTGCGAGCAGAACGGTTACGAGCACGAGTTGATCGCATTCTTTGTAATCTTTTAATCAACATTGGATCAAAACTTAAAGCTGCAGGATGGTCTACCAACGCATTTAATACTTGGTAATACCTGGTAGCGCTCATTCCAAATAATTCTCTGATTGCTTGCTCTTTTGCTCCAGAGTATTTCCACCATTGACGTTCGAATTCTAAAATTTCTTTATCACGATCGCTTAGTGAAAATTCACTATTGCCGGGGGAAACTGAGACGGCATCCATTATTTAAATTTTCTCCTAAAAGCTTTTTTGCTCTATTTTTGAGCGCTCCCCTATCGTATGTAATAGTGATGTAAAAAGTATGTGATTACGCGTTTGGTCGTGTCGTTCCAATCACATCAACCACACTGGTTAGTGATTAACGTTATTTGTGTGACTCAAGTGGGATTAGTCGTGACACAATAGGTTTTCTATGACAACAACTCCACCATTAAAAACATGGCTTCCATCTTGGATTTTTTTAACAGTTGTGTGGGGAATGTCATTCTTTTTCATCAAGATTTCTGGAGATGACCTTTCTCCACTTCAAATTGCTTTTGGAAGAGTTGCTCTAGGAGCAATAACAGTCTTGATCATTTTGCTAATTATGAAACAAAAATTGCCTAACACCAAGAAAGCCTGGGTGAGAGCAAACATTGCAGGCTTTTTACAACACACAGCTCCTTTCGCGTTAATTGCTTATGGCGAAACCCACATAACTTCTGTGTTGGCAGGTATTGGAAATGCTGCAACTCCATTGTGGACGGCCATCTTTTCAATGGCATTTATTCCTAAAGACAAAATAACCAGGAATGAATACATAGGAGTCTTAACTGGATTTGCTGGGGTACTAATTCTTATTGGGATCTGGGAAGGAAATAGTGGGGAAAGTGATCTAATTGGAATTTTGGCTGTTATTTTAGCTACGGCTTGTTACGGTGGAGTAGTAATTTACACTCGCTCCAAAGTTACCGAACTTGGATTTAGTCCCTCATCGTTTATCGGAGCTCAATTAATTGCTTCAGCAATTCAATTACTAATTTTGTGTTTTGTCTTTACTTCTGCCCCTTCCCAAATAGGTATACCAACATTTGGAGCAATTCTTTTCTTAGGAATATTTTCCACCGGTTTAGCATTTCCTCTTGTTTACAAAATAATTAGAGATGTAAGCAGCTTGGCTGCAGCCACAATTACTTATGCAACTCCCATAATTTCAACAATTGCAGGAGTGGTTATCTTAAAAGAAGGTTTGCATTGGTATCAACCAAGTGGTGCAGTTTTAATTTTATGTGGAGTGGCTTTAGTACAAGGAATAAGTTTTAATTCTTTATGGAGCCGACGAGGGGACTTGAACC
>JAPLAV010000096.1 GCA_026393095.1 Actinomycetota bacterium
TAATGGTGGATTCAATTCCTATAGCTGAATTACCACCATCGAGTATGGCGTCTTGTAATGTTAAATCTTTACTGAGTTCATCTTGTACATGTTGAAAAGAAGTTGGCGAAACCTTACCAAATTTATTAGCACTAGGCGCAGCTATTGCACCACTGCCTATTTTCCTGAATTCTTCTAATAACGAAAGAGCAATTTCATGATTTGGAATTCGAATCCCTACGGTGTTTTGGCCGCCAGTAATCAAGTCTTTGGCACTTGAACTTCGGTTTAAAATTAGAGTCATTGGACCTGGCCAATATTTTTCAGCCAAAGTGTAAGCATATTTCGGGACATTAACTGCCCACTGTTCTATTTGATCTATTGAACTTAAGTGAACGATTACCGGATGATCTAACGGTCTGCCTTTTATCTCAAAAATTCTTGATACTGCTTTTTCATTAGTTGCATCGGCTCCAAGCCCATAAACGGTTTCGGTAGGAAAAGCCACAAGAAAACCATCACGTAAACTCTTTGCGGCATCTTCTAATGAACTCATATAAGAAATTTACTATTAAAGGCTTAACACAGAATTCATCGACCTCAAACCACACTAGAAAGTAATTTAAGTCTCTGTGTTTATTGATGAAACTTCTCTAAATAGAAGTATTCTAAATACATGGTTCAGTTTGCTGTAGATTTAATTGATCAATTAGGGCTAATAGGTGCAGCAGCCCTTATTGCTATAGAAGTTGTTATATTACCGATTCCATCTGAATTAATTTTGTTATTAACTGGCTTTAACGTATCTTTAGACAGATTCATTTACATAGCAGCAATTTTAGCCACCACAGCAGGTTCATTAATTGGTGCGCTTTTTCTATATTGGATGGGATATGCATTTAGTGAAGAAAGATTAGAATTTTTAGTAACTAAATATGGAAAATATGTCGGGATTAAATTAACAGATTTACAAAAAACAGCTAAATGGTTTGAAAGACATGGAGCCCAACTCGTATTTTTTGGGCGCCTAATTCCCTTAATTAGAAGTCTAGTAAGTGTTCCTGCAGGTTTAACAGAAATGAAGTTATCTAAATTTATTTTGTTTACTACTTTAGGAAGTGCCATGTGGAACACCATTTGGATAACCTTAGGTTTTTTCCTGGGATCAAGATGGCAAGAAGCTGAGAAATACACAAAGTATCTTGATTTAGTCGTTTATGCAGGTATAGCAGTGGTTGGAGTTCTATTTCTTTATAAAACAATTACAAGTTTGATCAAATTACGTAAAAATCGTCAGATTTAGAACTACCCAGAGCCGCCTAGAATCTTTCTGCCTCTAATTAAAACAAAATGATTATCAAATAATTTCTTGAAAAATTGGGATACAAAATCATGAAAATATTATTAGTAACTGCAGGTAGCCGCGGAGATTTTGAACCTTTTTACGCCTTTGCCCAAAGAGCAACAGAGTTAGGTCATGAGGTCTATCTATCGGTAACAGAAGAATTTCAACCCCGATTAGCAAATGTAGATTTCAATGTTCTAAAACTTCCAGGATCTATTCAATATTTCGTAAAGAAGAATGGTGTATCAATTATTAAAAATACATTTGACTTTTTGCCAAATGTTAGACCTTTTGTTGTAAAAATACTAAATACAGCAGCTGAGCAAATATTAGAAATTAAACCTGATGTTGTTTTATATCACCCCACTGTTTTAACAGCACCAATTGCAGCAAGATCTGTTGGAGCAATCTCTGGATTAGTTGAAATAATTCCAATTTTGACACCTACTAGCGAGTTTGCTTCTGCAGGACTTTGGACTTCGAATTTAGGTTTCTTAAACAAATTAACTTATAAAGGGGTAGTTCTTGCAGAAAAGCTCTTTTTCTTAGAAACATTTAAGTGGTCGCGCAAGTTAAAAGTAAAAAATACAAAGCATGACTTTTCACTTTCATTAACTAGTCCAGCACTTTTAAATAGACCTAAAGATTGGCCCTCAAATACCCACTTAGTCGGACCTTGGTTTAAAAAAGATAACGAAAGCTTAAGCCCAACTGTTGCTGACTTTGTGCAGAAGAAACCTACAGTTTATGCAGGCTTTGGCTCAATGAAAAAAGGTAATCCTGAAAAGATTGCTACTGAAATTATAAAAGGTTGCAAAGCTTTAAATATGCAAGTAATCATTTCTGCTGGATGGGGAGGACTATCTGTTAGTCCACAATTTAAAGATGATCCCGAAGTTCTATTCCTAGATACAGTTTCTCATTCAAATCTGTTTCCTCTCGTAAAAGTTGTTTTACATCATGGAGGAATTGGAACCACTCACGCTGCTTTAAGAGCCGGAACCCCTTCTGTGATTGTGCCATTTATTGTTGATCAACCTTGGTGGGCCCATAAGCTCAATAAACAAAAATTAGGACCAAAGTCTCTTCCACTTAGAAAACTAAAAAGCAAAAATGTTTCAAAAAGAATTAGTGAAGCACTTACATACAAAGAAAATGTAGTGGATGTTTCCAATAAGATGAAAGACGATCGGGGGATTGAGGAAACATTAAAAATAGTAGAGGTTTATCTTGCTAGCAAATCTTAGTTTAAAGAAAACCGTTTCAATTGTAGCTGTATTAAATCTCATATATTTTGTTTTTGAATTCTCTATTGCTAGGCAGATTAATTCTGTTTCACTATTTGCCGACAGCATAGATTTTTTGGAAGATGTTTCGGTAAATGTTCTCATACTTTTAGCATTTGGATGGAGCATTAGAACCAGAGTTAAACTTGGATACCTTTTTTCTGGCTTACTACTAGTTCCTGGAATTGCGGTTGCAAGCGTTGCTTGGGAAAAATTTCAAAATCCTGTATCTCCTGAATCTTTGACTTTAGGTTTAACTGGATTTGGAGCGCTAATTGTTAATGGATTTTGTGCCTACCTTTTAGCTAGATTTAAAAAGAGTAAGGAAAGTCTTACGAAAGCTGCTTATTTATCTGCCAGAAATGATGCCCTTGCAAATGTGGCCATTATTTTTGCCAGCGTAATAAGTCTGTTTTGGGCTTCGGGCTGGCCGGATTTGATTGTGGGAATTGGCATCTTGCTACTCAACTTGGACTCAGCAACAGAAGTTCTCGAGGCCTCTAGAAGAGAAAGTGCCCTAACCTAAAGTCAAAATTTGTTGGTAGATTAATTCCATGGCTGGTAAATGGACTAACTGGGTTGGCAATCAATCATTTAAGTATGCAAGTTTTGCCCAGCCATCAAGTGAAAAAGAAGTTGTAAAAGCCGTTAAAAAAGCTTTAGAAAAAAAACAAAATATAAGAGTGATGGCTACAGGCCACTCTTTTACTCCAATTGTTGAAACAGATGGTTTGTTACTTGATCTAGAAAAAATCAGTGGCATTAAAGCAGTAGATCCTTATAAACAAAGAGCATTTGTTGGTTCAGGAACACCAATTAGTGCACTAGGAGATCCACTATGGGAAAAAGGATTGGCATTAAGAAATCAAGGTGATATTGATTCCCAAAGAATTGCTGGTGCAATTTCAACAGGAACTCATGGTTCAGGAACTGAATTTGGAAGCTTCTCCTCAATTTTAAGATCTTGTCGAATTGTTACTGGAACCGGTGAAGTCGTTGAGATCAACGAAAAAACACCAGACTTACTACATGCTGCTCAAGTATCTGTGGGCATGTTAGGTGTGATGGTTGGTATGGAATTACAAGTTACAAAGAAATATAAATTACGTGAACATATTGATCATGAGCCATTTTCTGATGTGATGAGAAACTTTCATGAAAGAGTTAAAAAGAATAGAAACTTTTCATTCTTCTGGTTTCCCAGCGAAGAATCAGCTGCGCTTTATAACATCGAACTTCCGCCAGGGGAAAAAGCAACTGATACCTGCCATGTAAAAGTCTTTAACGAAGCAAGAGAATCAGAACAAGTATCTGATGTTCCAAAAAGAAGAGTGGATCGTTCTTATCGAATTTATCCAATGTTTTATTCACCTAATTTTCATGAACTTGAATACTTTATTCCGCTCGAAAGATCAGTAGATTGCATTAATGAAATGCGTGAATATATGTTAAAGAATTTACCTTTAAGTATTTTCCCATTAGAAATTAGATCATGTGGCTCAGAAGATGGATTCTTATCTTCAAACTACAAACGAGAAACCTTAGTTGTTTCAGTTTCAGGAATGCCTGGCGTTGATTACTGGCCATACTTAAGAGAAGTTGATCGAATTCTTGGTCGATATGACGCACGTGTGCATTGGGGTAAATTGCATTTCTTAACCAAACAACAATTACATGATCGTTACCCAAAAGCTGAGAAATTCATAAAAATTAGAAAACAATTTGATCCTAAAGGTGTTTTCTTGAATGATCACTTAAGACCACTTTTCGCTCAATAAAGATTGTAGATTTTAAAATATGAAAAAATATGAATCAATGCTGCTTGGCGCCTTAGGTGCAACTTTAGGAATAGTGCTGCTGCAGGTTTTGTCTGAAACTTCTAACATTGCATTATTAGTTGCACCCTTTGGTGCGACATTTGTTTTGGTTTTCGCACTTCCGGAAAGCCCTTTAGTTAAACCCAGAAACATTATTGGTGGATATTTAATCGCTACGGTGACAGGTTTAGTTTTCTATCAATTCCTAGGAAATACTCCAGTTTCACTAGGATTAGCTTTTGGTATTTCTTTTGTCTTGATGCAATTAACTAAAACACTTCATCCACCTGCTGGATCTATTCCATTATTGATTATGTTTTCAGAACCGGATTGGAGTTATGTCATAACCCCAATTTTGGTGGGCGTTATTTTAATTCTTGTTTATGAAAAGTTTTACTCTTTTGTTTTAAAGAAATTTAAAGCTTAGAAGTTATTTTCTTTTTCCTAGTTAAAATCTCGTGAACTAATACGCCACCAATTAATCCCCAAAATGGTGCACCAAGATTAAATGCTGAAATTCCAGACACTGTTATTAATAAAGTAACAAGGCCTGCTTCTCGGTAATCAGGATTTTCTAGCGCTTCATTTGTGCAGGAACCAATTACTGGAATTAGTGCTAATCCAGCAAGGACAGCTAATAACACTGGTGGCAATGTTCCAAAGAATCCCATCACAGTTGAACCAAATAAACCTAAAATGATGTAGAAAATTCCGCAAGCTACTCCTGCAAAGTATCTTGTTTTTGGATTTGGATCACCAACAGTAACTACGTTGTTAATTGGTGGTTCGTAACCTGAGTTATACAAAACAGCAGTTCCTGTGGCATTTTGTGTTGTCATTACAAGGAGAAATATTGGTAAAGCCAAAGTAAGCATTGCACCTAATGTGAATTCAGGATTTACCCAAAGTGGCGCAGTAATTGAAACTTTAATGTTTGGGTTTACTAATTCTTTTTCAAGTAAACCAATAATTAATCCCACCGCTAAAGCAGGAACAACAGGGGCTCTCCATTTGTATCTTTTGCCAACAAAAAACATCAAGATCATGCCTAAACCAAGGAGTGCATCACTTTTGAGAGAAGAGAAAACTTCCACACCAAATCTAAATAGAACTCCCGCAAGCATCGCCATAACAACTGGTCTTGGAACTAATGCCATTAGTTTGCCAAATAAACCAGTTACTCCAACAATAATTAAAGCAATTGAAGCAACAACATAAGCTCCCAATACTTCAGGATAAGAATGATCTGTCAAGCCAGTTACTAGTAGTGCAGTAGTAGCTGCTGCCCAAGCACCAATTACAGGCATGCCATGTCGAAGAGTTAAAACTAAACCAAATAAACCTGAGCCAATAAATACTGTCAGTAACCATGATGCAAGTTGTTGATCCGTGAAATTTCCAGCATCTGCTGCTTGAAACAAAATTGCGATAGGTCCAGTTGTAGAAATTAAAACAATTAGAAAGCCAGAAAGGAGTGCTCCCCAAGTAAATGATTTAGGAAGATTCTTAATGTTTTGTGAGATTGCTTGAAAGATTGGTAGATCGGTTGTGCCGCGTTCTAGTTGAGTTGACATGGGGATAACTTTAGTCTTTGTTTCTTGAATCTATTAACTAAACAGGCCTGAATCCTTCTTTAACTTCGTGTTGGCCATGTTTAATCATGATGTGATGAGTTGTTGTATATTCCAAAACAGATTCTTGGCTCATGTCTTTTCCAAAACCACTTCCTTTAACTCCTCCATGAGGACCTTCAGAAATTATTGGTAGATGATCATTTATCCAGGTAACCCCTGCTTGAATTTTCTTTGAAATTTCTAAGGCTTTACCAACGTCTTTGGTCCAGATTGATGAAGCTAATCCGTATTCGCTGTCATTAGCTAGCTTTATTGCCTCTTCATCATCTTTGACAGAAGTAATGGTTATGACTGGTCCAAACACTTCAGTTTGAATGATGGAATTGTCTTGCTTCACATTTGAAAGCAATGTTGGTGTGTAATAAAAACCGATTCCATCAATTACTTTTCCACCGGTAATTAAAGTGGCACCATCATTAATTGCTTTTTGAACTTTTTGATGAACAAGATATCTGTGTTTTTCAGAAATTAAAGGACCAATATCTGAACTCTTGTCTTTAGGATCTCCAACTTTTATTGATTCCATTTTTTGTTTCATTAACTTTTCTAAGTCTTTTACAACCGAATGATGTGCATAAATTCGTGTTGCCGCAGTGCAATCTTGACCAGAGTTATAGGTACAAGCTAGTGAAATTGCTTGGGCTACTTGGGTTAAATCTGCATCTTCTCTAACAATTACTGGAGCTTTGCCACCAAGTTCTAAATGAACTCTTTTTGTTGTTTCACTTGCTGCTTGCATTACTTTTCTTCCAGAATCACTTGATCCAGTAATACTGACCATAGATATGCGGGGATCTTTAACTAATTGTTGAGCAACTTCTGCATCTCCCAAAATCACTTCGATTGTGCCGGGAGCAAATATTTGTTTTGCTAATTCGATTAACTTAATTGTTGAAGAAGGAGTTTGCGGTGCAGGTTTAATTACAACTGTATTTCCTGCAGCTAGGGCTGGGCCAATTTTCCAAATGGCCATAATGAATGGAAAATTCCAAGGAGAAATTGAACCAATTACCCCAACTGGTTTTCTAACTAAAAGAGATGTGTAACCATGATTAAAAGAACCAGCACCAGTTCCATCTAAAGATCTAGCAGCACCAGCAAAGAATCTGAGATTGTCTAGGCCAAAAGGAAATTCTCCTTCTCGCATAGTTGACCAAGGTTTTCCAGTTTCCGAAACCTCTAATTCACAAATTTCATCTGCATGCTTTTCAAGTAAATCGGCATAATCTAATATTTTCTTTGAGCGCTCTCCTGGTGTTGATTCAGACCAGGGGGTAAATGCAGTTAATGCTCGACTAATTGCTTCATCGACTTGCCTTGTTGTTGAATCAGCAATTTCTCGAATTACTTGCCCCGTTGCTGGGTTAATAATTGCTCTATTCACTATTTAGCTAAAGCTTCAATTTTGGTGGCAGCTTCTTCAATTCCTTTACGAGATCTAACAGCTTCACCAATTTTGTTTAATTTTGCAAGCAATGCTGAGTCATTAAGCAATTTGTCAATTGCTCCGGTTAGTTCTTCATCTTTAAATGCATAAGTTGCAAGTCTGATGCCATGACCTTTTTCGTGAACTCGTTGAGCATTGTCATATTGATCCCAAAACAAAGGCAGCACAATCATTGGTTTACCAAAGTGAACAGACTCTGTGGTGGTGTTATTTCCACCGTGAGTAATAACTAAATCAACTTTTGGAATGATTGATATTTGAGGTAAGAATTCAGCACCAAACATGTTGGAAGCTAATTTATATTCACTTGCTTGTGGACCTTTAGAAACAATAAATTTGTGCTTAGTTTTACCCAGAATGCCTACTAAGCGTTTCATTAGATCAACATCAGCAGAACCTAAAGATCCTAAGGACAAATAGATTAATTTGGAATCAGCTGGTCTATTTGTAATTTCTTGAGATAATTCAAATGCAGCATCAGTTGAGCGAACACTTGAATCAATTCTGTGCCAGTTATTTCCCAAAGGTCTTTTATCTGTGTAATCAAGTTCAGTTGGATACACATACATATTTAAGTCTTTTGAGGTGTGAATGAAATCTAAGTCTGGCAAGGCAGGTGCACCTTGAGAAACAACCCAAGAGTTGAATTTTTCCCACATTGGTTTTTGGGATTTTTCGTAAGCCTGGTTATAAGAAATCCATGATGCTGGATCATTTTCAGCTAATCCAGAAAACGGTGGAGCAATATTTTCACCCAATATTTCTAGGGGATTACAAGATACGACTCTCACAAAGGGAACACCTGCAGTTATGGTTGCAGGGAAACAAAGGACGTTATCTTCGACGATTACATCTGGTTTGTGTTTAGCAATAATTTCTTTAAGTCTTGGCTCTGAATAAATAGCACCATCAATCAGTGCTTGTCTGGTAGGGGTAATAAAAGTTTCTAACTGCTCAACAGTTGGTTTTTTAAACTCTGGTGAAGTGTCTCTAATAAAATCTTTCCAGAATTGTCCGGCACTTTGTGCATCAGCATTTTCTGGCGGAGCTGATAAATCAACTAATTCTTCTTTAAATCCAAGTGGAGATAATTTGCCACCCCATGATGATTCAGCAGCAAAAACAACATTGTGGCCACGATTCTTTAAAACATTTCCAATACCAATGCAATTATTGGTTGGACCATATGCGGATTCTGGCCAGAACAGAATTGTTTTGCCACTCATTTCATATCTCCCTTTTTAGAAAACTCTGACGTCTTGTGGTTTAAATGATAGATTCACGCGGTCACCGATTTCAAGACTGGCTGATTTATCTGCGTAAACTCTCACTATTTCGTTAGTTCTTAATTTAATGGTTATGTTTTTTCGGGATCCAGCAAAGACGGAGTCTGTGATTTCTCCTGAACCATTGCTGGCTTTAACTAATGCAATATTCTCTGGGCGAATTAAAACTGAGACTTGCTTTCCACTTCCAGAATTATGGGGAATAGCTATTTCACCAAGAGATGGGTGTTGAAAACCATTAGCAGTTGAAACCGCTTTTAGTAGGTTTCCATCACCGATGAAATCGGCAACAAATTCATTGGTGGGATTTTCATATAGTTCTTGAGGACTAGAGATCTGTTTAATTTCACCTTTGTTAAATACCGCAATTCTATTTGCTAAAGAAATAGCTTCATCTTGATCGTGAGTAACAATAATGAAGGTAATTCCAAATTCGTGTTGAATTCTTTTTAGTTCAACTTGCATTTCTTGTCTAATTTTCTTATCAAGAGCACTTAAAGGTTCATCCAGCAAAAGTATTTTGGGTTTTCTAGCAATAGCTCTGGCTAAAGCAACTCTTTGTTGTTGGCCACCAGAAAGTTGATTTGGTTTCTTTTTGACGTGTTCTTGAAGTCCTATTTTTTCAATAATTTCAAAAGTTTGTTTAGAGATCTCTTCTTTAGAAAGTGATGTATTTGTTAATCCGTAAGAAATATTTGAAAATATATCCATGTGAGGAAATAATGCATAAGACTGAAACATTAAGTTAACTGGTCTTGTTCTTGTCGGAATTGCTAGTAGATCAGTTTGATTCATTAAAACTTGGCCTGAGTCAGGAGATTCAAATCCTGCAATGATTCTTAACAAAGTAGTTTTGCCACATCCAGATGGACCAAGTAATGCAAACATTTCATTGGTTTTAATATCTAAAGAAATATTGTTAAGAGCTGTGACTGATCCAAAATTCTTTGTTAGGTTTCTAATTTCAAGTAAGTTTTCACTCATATTGAATCAGCCACCTTTCCAATTCTTTGAGCCAAGATAACGCCAACAAAACTTATTACCAAAAGCAAGGTACCCAAAACATTGATTTCAGGTGTTACCCCAAATCTAATCATGGAATAAATAACCATCGGAAGGGTCGGAGTTTCTGGTCCGTTTGTGAAGAAAGCAATCACAAACTCATCCATAGACAGAGTGAAAGAAAGAACAGCTCCAGCAATAAGTGACGGCATTAATTGTGGAATTGTTATTTTGAAAAGCGTTTTCATAGCACTTGCCCCTAGATCAGTAGAAGCTTCTTCAATAGATGGATCAATTAAACCTATGCGGGCTAACACAACTGCTACAACAAAAGCTGTACAAAAAACAGTGTGAGAAATAATTACTGTCGTAAGACTTAAAGACATTGAAATAACTGAAAAAGTTGTAAGAAGTCCAATTGCTAACACTAAATCAGGAACAATAGCTGGCGCGGTTGAGAAAGTTCTTAAAAATCCTCCCGCTTTCATTTTGTTTAATCCAATTGAAATAGTCGTCCCAATTATGAGAGACAAAACAGTTGTCACAACTGCTACAAAAATAGTTCGTTGAAAACTTGACATTATTGGCTCATTTGACCAAATAGTCTTGTACCAATCAAGGCTAAAGCCTTTCCAAATTAAGGAATTACTACTTTGATTAAATGAAAGACCAACAACTGCAGTGATCGGTAAATAAAGAAATATAATGACAAATACTGCGACCACGGCAGATAAATTAAAACGTTTATGCATTTACATTCACTCTTTTACTTACATAGCTTTGAATTGAAATTAAAACAACTAAAATAAGAGCGAGAATTAGAGCAAAGGTTGCACCAAAAGGCCAATCTCGGGCTTTCAAGAATTGATCGCGAACTAGATTTCCAATCATCACAGTTTTTCCGCCACCAAGCAGTTCTGGAACCACAAAGTTACCCAGGCTTGGAACAAATACGAAAATAAATCCGATAAGAATGCCTGGCATCGCTAGTGGAATAGAAATAGTTCTTAAGGATTTCCAAGCACTAGAACCTAAATCAAATGCAGCTTCCGTTAAATTCTTATCGACTTTTTCTAATGCTGCATAAATAGGTAAAATCATTAAGGGTAAATACAGGTAAGTCATTCCGACAATTACTGCTGCTGGGGTATAGAGCATTTCAATTGGTTTATCTATCAAACCAATATTTCTTAAGAATTTATTAATAATTCCCTCGTTATTTAATAAAACTAGCCAAGCATAAGTTCTAACTAAAAAGTTAGTCCAGTAGGGCAAAATTATTGCCACGATCAAAATAACTTGCCATTTGCGTGAAAGTCTTGAAATAAATAGAGCTGTAGGAAAGCCAATCAATAAAGACAAAATTGCAGTAGCACTTGCTATTAATAGGGAATTGATTATTACTTTTACAAAAATAGGATCAGTGGCACGAGAGAAATTATCAAAATTTATGGGAGTCGTTACTCCACCAAAACGCCCTGCGGTTAGAACTGACATAAACAACATAGATAAAACCGGTATTGCGGCAAAAAGTGTTAAGAAAATAAGACCAGGCGATGCCCAAGCCCAACCGAGATGGCGGGAGGTTTTACTCCCGCCACTTTTAACCAATCGGTTACCTAACTAATTAACTTGAAGTAACAGAAGTTGCTAGATCTGTGTACAACTTGGAGTCTGTACCCAAATCAAGAACTACTTCACCCTTTAGTAATTCAGCAGGTGTCAATCCCATATTTGGATATGAGGTTGCAAGGGCTGGATCCAAAGTTTCTGTTGCTGCTTTGTTAGGAACTTTGTAAAGGATGTTATTAGCTACCCAAGCATGCACATCTGCTTGCAAAATGTAGTTAATAAATGCGTGAGCTGCTTCTTTGTTTTTACTTGAAGACAAGATCACCATTGTGTCTGCCCAAAGATCGCTTCCTTCTTTAGGAATTACGAACTTAATTGCTGGGTTTTCTGCAATACCGTAGTTACACCAACCATCCCATGATTCAGATAGAACTGCTTCACCAGAAACTAGTTTTGTGTAATAAGCAGTGTCATCATAAGCAAGCAATGTTGGCTTGGTTTTGACTAATTGCTCTTTTGCTTTTGCAATTTCATCAGCATTGGTTGTGTTCATTGAGTAACCAAGTAATTTCATTGCAGGAAGTGCTAACCAGCGTTCGGTTGCAAGCATCGTGGTTTTGCCTTTTATTGAATCTTTTGGATTCAAAAGGTCGTTCCATGAATCAGGTGTGAAGTCAACTAAGTCAGATCGGTAACAAATACCAGTTGTTCCCCATGCATAAGGTGCTGAGTAATTTGTTCCCTTGTCGTATGCAAGATCTGCAACTTCTGGATAAAGGTTAGCCAAGTTTGGAATGGCTGCTTTATCAAAGTTAACAATCTTTCCGCCAGCTGCTAAAGCTTGTGCATACTGACCACTAACAAACGCAATGTCAATTCCTGAATCATCAGAGGCAGTTAATTTACCCATGATTTCTTCATTGTTTGCATGATTTGTGATTGTGATGTCAACACCAATTGCTTCTTTTACTTTTGCTGCCAAGTCTTCTGGGTAATAACCTGCCCAGTTAGAAATAACAAGTTTTTGTGTTGTTATATCCACATTTGTATCTACTGATGCTGATGAAGCACTGTCACTTGAACCGCCACAGGCAGAAAGTAATAGTGCAGCCGCTGCAACAACAGTTGCTGAAAACTTAAATTTTCGCACTGTCGCCATGTATATCTCCTCCAATAGGTTTCTGAGGGTTTTGGGGCCTCAGAACATTTTGAATCGAGTCTGTCAGTTCCCCTATTTGTTTTGCAAGGCGATAAGGAGATCAGTATCAATTTGTTATCTAATTGAGGGGCAAGATGGGGGATATGGCGAACATTGTTCTTGGCTCAGGACGACAAATTGAGATTTCCCCTGATTCAGATCTAAGACTCAACCTTGCACCTAATGATTTGCAAGAAGTGGCTCAGTGGGCAGTTTCATTAATAAATAGTAAAAGTGAAGTTCCAGGTTTTAGAAACTTTGGTAATGACAAAATTGTTATAGACAATACCCAACCCGAATACATTGACGTTGATCAAAGTAATTCAAGTTTTAGATATGGTGACTACTTAATAAAAATAAGAAAGACTTTAGATTTATCAAATAGAAATAATAAAATAATTAGCACTTTAGCAAAAGCTAAATTTGAAAATACTCCGCAATATTTTGGACATATCGAGATTGAAGTATTTGGTAAATCAGCTGAGTTTGTAACTGTTTATGAATTCATTGAGGAATCAGAAGATGGTTGGACATGGGCACCAAAAAAACTTATTAACAACGATTTGAATTTTACCAACGAAATAGCCAGCATTTGTGCCTCAATGCATCGAGATCTTAAATCAATGGCTTGTGATAAAACACTGGATTTTATGCAAGTAACAGAAGAAATCAAAACACAAATACCAAATAACTTTAATCTTGATTCTAATTATGATTTCACCGGATATCCAGACCCTAAACGAATGTTTGAAATATGGAATTCAAAATCAAGACAATATTTTAGTAACCTCGAAGCAAAAAAATCATCATTTAGTTTTTCACAAACTAATAATCAAATGACTCATGGAGATTTCCATGTTGGCCAAATTCTTAAATCAGGATCCAAATATTTTGTGATTGACTTTGATGGCTCCCCAGTGTTGCAAGCAGAAATGAAAAACAGCTGGGCGCCAAGAGAAAGTGATGTGGCACATTTTCTAACTTCAATTTCCTTAGCGGCAAGAGTGGGAGAAAGATTAAACAAGATTGAATACGGTTCCCTAAATTCAGTGGTTCGAGCCGCTCAAGACAGTTTCTTATCAAGTTATGAAAATCAATCAAAAGCTCTTGGGCTAAATCCTCTAAATCTTGACCTTGTTAGTTATCTGCAATTGAGGCAATACTTGTTCGAAATTATTTACGCCGTTAATTATTTACCCAGATGGCTCTATGCTCCCGTTATTTCATTGCAACAAGAATTAGGCTGGGCTAATGGCTGATACAAACGTTGCAGGCTTTATTGATGATCTCAATAATCTGCCCAATTTAGTTTCCTCAATTTCTCAAGCCAAAGTATGGGCAAAAGACTCAATTGAGAAGAATCAATTTATTTATTTTGTAGGTATGGGGTCTAGTTATTACGCAGCTCAAGATGTTGCTCGACAACTTAGAAGTAATGGCTATTTAGCTGTAGCAGAAATTGCCAGTGCTATTACACCCAAATCATTTCCTGAGAATTCCTTAGTGGTTGCCATTTCTGCTTCTGGAAATAGTGTGGAAGTTATCAAGTTTTTAGAAAATCTTCCAGTAAATGTTCATTCAGTTGCATTAACCAGAGAAGCCGATAGCAAAATTACTAAATTAGTAAAAGAAGTTTTACTACTTCCAATTAAAGCTGAAACAGGTGGAGTTAGTACCTGGTCATATAGAGCAACACTTATTGCACTATTTCAATTACTAGAAAAACTAGGAATTGCACCAAGTGTGAAAGAAACTTGTTTGAGTGCTCAAAAACAATTACAAAAATTATTAGATTCTAAAAATCAGTGGCTCGAATCTTTCATGAACTTAACGACAAGCAATAGTGGAATTTGGTTAATGTCACCTGCGGAAAGAAGTGGCAGTGCTTTACAAGGGGCTCTCATGTTTCGAGAAGGTCCAAGAGTTCAAGCTGATGGTTGCGAGACAGGAGACTGGTCACACGTTGATGTTTACTTAACAAAATCACTTGATTACAAAGCTTTGATGTTTACTGGAAGTGTTTGGGATCAACAGGCAATTGAATGGCTCGTTAACCGAAATTCATCCTTTGGATCAATTGGATCTTATTCAAAAGGAAATATCGCCTCAATCAATATTGAAGATGGTGACACGTTATTTAAACTTCTTACCGAGCTCTTAATTCCAGAATTAATGTCTGCAAATCTTTGGAGTAAACAATAATGCTTAAAGCAACCTTTGCAATAATAAATATTTCGCTCGTAGCTGTTTACATTCTTGGATCTGGATTATGGGTAAATTCTGGTGATGGTTTCTACAGATCTTTAAAGAGACCATTTTGGCAACCACCTGATTTTGTGATTGGCATTGCTTGGCCATATAACTTTCTTGTGCTGATTATTGCAGGAGTAATCATTGCAAATAATGCTAGTAACTTATTTCGAATTAGTTACACAATTGCTTTTGGCTTTAGTGTCATAACAGCTTTGTTATGGGCACATAGTTTCTATGTTCAACACAATTTAACGCTGGCTGCAATTTCATTGGTAGTAACTTCACTATTAACTGTGCCGATGGTGGCAATAGCTTTCCAAACGGATTGGAAAATTGGCTTGGCATTGATTCCCTATCAATTGTGGCTAATCACGGCCACCTCTTTATCGATTGGTTACAAGGTCCTCAACTAGCAATAAGCCTTCGCCAAATCGTTGCCAAATTGTGCCCTAAATGTGGTTGACCCAGGCTTCTTCCTCATGAGAACCTCGAGGTGGCGGTTAAATCCTGCCAGGAGTATTTTTAGCAAGCCGGCAGTTTTAAAAGGAGACTAAATGTTTAAGAACATTCAAGGACCAGAATTGATGATCATTTTGTTCATCATTCTTTTGTTATTTGGTGCAAAGCGTATGCCAGATATGGCACGTTCTCTAGGTCGATCAGTTCGTATTTTGAAAGCTGAAACCAAAAACGACACTACAAAGACTGAAGAACCAACAAAAAATCCTGAGGCGTAAATCCGCTTAAATTTTATTTAGGTGGAGGTGTAATTAGTTTTGCCTGCAACAAAAGTGCAGCGATTTAAAGAAATGTCGCTGATAGAACATTTACGCGAACTTAGAAATCGTTTATTTAAAGCATCCCTTGCCATTGTTATTGGCACAGTTCTTGCTTGGGGTTTTTATCCCCAAATATTTGAGGTTCTTAGTCAACCCGTAAATGAAATTGTTGAGAAAGCCCAAGAAAACGGACGCGATGTTCGATTAGTTTTGGGTGGCGTTGCAGATGCATTCATATTACAAATAAAAGTCTCGGTTGTAACTTCAATGTTGTTGACTTCACCAATTTGGCTTTATCAACTGTGGAGATTTATTACCCCAGGTTTGTATAGAAAAGAAAAATTAAGAGCTTATCTATTTGTAAGTGTTGCAGTTCCTCTTTTTGTTAGTGGAGCAGTACTTGCATACATTTTCCTACCAATTGGTTTGAATATTCTTTTTGGTTTCACACCTCTTGGTGTTGGAAACTATGTTCCAGTTGATAGATATTTAAGTTTCTTTCTTCGAATGGTATTAGTTTTTGGAATAAGTTTTCTTGCTCCATTATTTATTGTGATGTTAAATATTTTTGATGTCCTAGAAGCAAAAGCTATAACTTCCAGATGGCGAGTTGTAGTTCTTTCAGTCTTTGCTTTTGCAGCAGTTGCTACTCCAACTGGAGATCCAGTAAACATGACACTGCTAGCCGCACCAGTGTTGTTACTCATATCTATTGCCACGTTCATTGCTTGGCTAAACGACAAGAGACGGGCCCGAAAAAGAAAAGATGATCCAGTATTAGGTTTATCTGATGATGAAGCATCCCCTGAACCAAAACCATCAACTGATTTGTAATTAAAGGAGTAATCATGCCAACAATCGTTTCCATGGGCGTACACATTTTGGATGTATTGGGCAGACACGTTTCTGAAATTCCACCAGGACAAAACATTGCCCTAATTGATGAAATCAGAATTACCGCTGCTGGAACTGCTGCAGGAACTTCTGTTGATATGGCAAAACTTGGTTGCAAAGTAATTGCAGTAGGAGCAGCTGGTGATGATGAAATGGGCAACGTTTTATTAGGCATCATGAATCGCTACGGCATAGATACCAGTCACATGAAAAGAAAAAAAGGTGTACAAACTTCTGGCACCATGTTGCCAATTAGACCAAATGGAGAAAGACCAGCACTTCACGTAATGGGCACTAATGCCACATTCTGTTTTGAAGATGTGCCACAAGATGTGGTCCGAAATGCAGACTTTGTCCACATCGGTGGTTTCTATTTAATGCCTAAATTTGATGGCGAAGACACTGTTAAAACTTTGAAAGTTGCTCGCGAGGGTAAAGCAATTACCACCATGGACATCTTGGGAGTAAAACAAGACAACATGGCAGAAAAAATATTGCCCGCCATGCCTTACTTAGATTTCTTCATGCCTAATTTAGAAGAAGCTCAAATGATCACAGGTTTAACTGATCTAGATGAACTTTGTGATTTCTTTCTAAATGCAGGTGCCAAACATGTTGTTCTTAAAATGGGAGCTCGAGGAAGTTTAATTAAAAACAAAGAAGGAATGCGCTTAAGAATTCCTGCTTTCAAAGTTGATGTTGTTGACACAACAGGTTGTGGCGATGCCTGGACTGGTGGATTTATCACAGGCCTTTCTCGAGGCATGAACATTGAAGAATCAGCAGTATTAGGAAGTGCTTGCGGATCATTAGTTGCCACAGGACTTGGTTCTGATGCAGGAATTATTGACTTTGATGCAACCATGAAATTTGCTAAAACAAATCCAACTTTGCCTTTGGGTGATTAAGTATTTAAATTAAATAAGGCCTGGATCAAAATTGATCCAGGCCTTATTAGTTTTTGAACTAATTAACTCTTTGAACTAAATGCGGCATCAAATGCTGCAGTTGGTGGAGTGAAGTTCAGTTTTCTAATGAATTCAAGAGCTTCTGGTCCACCAAATAGGCGATCCATTCCAGCATCTTCCCATTCAACAGAAATTGGTCCTTTGTAACCGATGGCATTTAAACCACGGAAAACATCTTCCCAAGGAACATGTCCATGTCCGGTGGAAACGAAATCCCAACCGCGACGTGGGTCTGCCCAAGGTAGATGTGAACCTAGACGACCATTGCGACCGTTTAATTGTTTACGTGATTCTTTGCAATCAACATGATAAATGCGATCTTTGAAATCAAGTAAGAAATTAACTGGATCTAAATCTTGCCAAACAAAATGGCTTGGATCGAAATTCAAACCAAATGCTGGACGATGCTTAATTGCTTTCATTGTTTCTACTGTGGTCCAGTAATCGTAAGCAATTTCTGATGGATGAACTTCATGTGCAAACTTCACACCTTGTTTATCAAACACATCCAAAATTGGATTCCAACGATCAGCAAAGTCTTTGTAACCAGCTGCAACCATTTCTGGAGTAACAGGTGGAAACATTGCTACGTAATGCCAAATGCTTGAACCTGTGAAACCAACAACAGTGTCAACTCCAAAAGCTTTGGCAGCAATTGCAGTTGCTTTCATTTCTTCAGCAGCGCGTTGACGAACACCTTCTGGATCTCCATTGCCCCAAACTCGGGAAGGCAATATTGATTTGTGTCTTTCATCAATTGGGTTATCGCAAACTGCTTGTCCAACTAAGTGATTGGAAATTGCCCAATACTTTAAGTTGTGTTTTTCTAAAATATCTTTTTGTTGGCGTACGTACTTATCACTTTCAGCAGCTTTCACAACATCTAAGTGATCACCCCAACAAGCAATTTCTAATCCGTCATAACCCCAACTGGATGCAAGTCTGCACATTTCTTCAAATGGCAAATCTGCCCATTGACCGGTGAACAACGTAATTGGTCTTGACATATTTTCCTTTCCTCTCTTTATTTAATTGATTGAAAAGTACCGTTATTTGCGGAACTTTTTTCTACTGCGTCTAAAACTTTTTGAACTTGTAAACCATCAGCAAATGAAGGTTCAGGATTTGTGTTGTTAACAATGCTTTCCACAAAATCTTTCATTTCATGTGTGAATGGGTGTTCGTAACCAATGATGTGTCCTGGTGGCCACCAAGCAGTCATATATGGATGAACTCCTTCGGTAACTAGGATTCTTTGGAATCCTGCAGTTTCTGCACCTTCAGTGTTATCGAAAAACCAAAGTTCATTCATGTCTTCAAAAGAAAACTTCAATGATCCTTTGGAACCAAAGATTTCAAATCCCATATCATTTTTACTTCCTGTGGCAAAACGTGTTGCTTCATAAGTTGCCAATGCGCCACCATCTGTTTTACCAATAAATACAGCAGCATCATCAACAGTCACTTTGCCCATTTTGTTTCCAGAAGCACTTGCTTGTAATCCTGAATAATCTCCAGGCAATGGTCTTTCTTTAATAAATGTTTCAGTTAAACCTGAAACACCAACTAGTTTTTGACCTGTAACAAATTGAGTTGTATCAATTGCATGAGCTCCAATATCACCCAATGCACCAGATCCTGCTTTGTCTTTTTCTAATCTCCAAACTAATGGGAAATTAGGATCGACAATCCAGTCTTGTAAGTAGCGAGCACGAATGTGAAATATTTTCCCTAGTTTTCCTTCACTAATCATTTTCTTTGCCAGAGCAACTGCAGGAACTCTGCGGTAATTAAATGCCACCATGTTTTTAATTTGCTTGTTGGCATTAGCTGCAGCAACCATTTGTTCTGCTTCTGCAACAGTGTTTGCTAAAGGTTTTTCACAAATAACATGTTTGCCCGCATTAAGAGCTGCAATTGCAATTTCAGCGTGTGAATCACCAGGTGTACAAATATCAATGATGTCGATATCAGAACGAGTTAATAATTTTTTCCAGTCGGTTTCAATTCCGTCCCAACCAAGACGATCAGCTGCTTCTTGAGTGTTAGCAGCATTTCGGCCGCACACTGCAACCATTTTGATTTCTGCTGGTAGGTCATAAACGCGTCCTACGTTTCGCCAAGCCTGAGAATGGGCTTTGCCCATGAAGGCATAGCCGATCATGGCCACACCTAATGTTTTCTTTGCCATCTGCTTTTGGATACCTTCCTGTATACCGATTCCTAGGCATAACCATAGGCGCATCTTTACGAATAATTCAAGACCGTATTACTCTTCTATTAACTCCGTCTCGCCAAGAGACGACCACTTTGCTGAGAGGCTGGAAAGTCTTTTGAAGAAACTTATAAACGATCCCTTCGACATGGTCGAGGAAATGGTCGAGGGCTACGTCGCAGCTAACGATCACATAATTAAAAGAGTAGGCAAGCGCTCTATTGCCAGAGCTAATTCACCAATTCAAGGAAAAGTTGGAATTGTTGTTGGTGGAGGTTCAGGACATTTACCAGCATTCGCAGGTTACGTTGGAAAAGGAATGGCAGATGGTGCGGCGTTTGGAAACATTTTTGCATCTCCGCCAGCAAAACCTGTTATTGAAGCAACTGTGGCAGTTAACGGTGGCGCAGGTGTTATGTACACCTACGGAAATTATCAAGGCGATTGCATCAACTTTGATAAAGCACAAGATAAATGTCGCGAAATGGGAATTAAAGTTCAAACAGTTGTCTTAAATGATGACGTGTTATCAGCACCAAAAGACCAAGCACATAAACGTCGCGGTATTGGTGGATTGTTTTTAGTTTGGCATGTAGCAGGAGCAAAAGCTGAACA
>JAPLAV010000084.1 GCA_026393095.1 Actinomycetota bacterium
ACAGTACTTGTTGTTCCTTTAGCGTCGACCATTTGTGATGCAACAGTTCTTCGCCAAATCATTTCATAAAGTGTGAAATCATCACTCTTTAATTCACTAGCTAATTCAGCTGGAGTTTTGAAAACATCTCCTGCTGGTCGAACTGCTTCGTGAGCTTCTTGAGCATTTTTTACTTTTCGGTCATAACGTCTTGGTTCTACTGAAACATGGTCTGCACCAAATAATTCTTTTGCTTGCGCACGTGCTGCATTAAGTGCACTTTCTGACAATGTTGTGGAATCAGTTCGCATGTAAGTAATGAATCCGCGCTCATATAGACCTTGCGCAGTTCTCATTGTTCTTTTGGCACTCCAGCCAAATTTGTTACTTGCTTCTCTTTGCAAAGTGGAAGTCATGAATGGGGCTTCTGGTTTTCTTGAATATGGTCGTGAAGTTACATCTGATACTTCAAATTTAGAAGAACCTAGTCCTTCCACAATTTCTGCCACATCTTTTTCAGTTAATAAAATTACATCTTGTTTTACTAAATTACCTTTGTCGTCAAAGTCTCCGCCTTGAGCAATTCTTTTAGAATCAACAGAAAATAATCTTGCTTCAAAATGACCTGGATCAAAAACTGCATCTATGTCCCAATAGTCAGCAGTTTTAAAAGCAATTCTTTCTCTTTCTTTTTCAACTACTAATCGAACAGCAACTGATTGCACACGTCCGGCAGATAAACCACGTCCAACTTTTTTCCATAAAATTGGGGAAACTTGGTAGCCATAAAGTCGATCAACTAATCTTCTTGCTTCTTGGGCATCTACTAAGTTTTGATCGATGTCTCTGGTGTTATTTGCTGCTTTTTGAATTGCTTCTTTAGTAATTTCATTAAAGACCATTCGCTTAACTGGAACTTTTGGTCTTAATACTTCTAATAAATGCCAGGCAATTGCTTCGCCTTCACGGTCTTCATCTGTTGCAAGTAATAATTCGTCTGCTTCTTTTAATTCCTTTTTTAAATCATTAACGCGAGATTGTTTTGCTGAATCAACAACATAAAGTGGTTCAAAATCACTTTCAATATCAATTCCTAATGATGCCCATTTATTTTTCTTAAATTCTTTGGGAACTTCGGCTGCTCGTTGGGGGAGATCTCTAATGTGTCCAACGCTTGCTTCAACAACATAGCCTTCACCCAAGTACTTTTGAATCGTCTTTGCTTTCGCAGGAGATTCAACAATTACTAATCTTTTTACCTGGGTGTCTGCCATACTCTCGCTTTGTTTTATTTTCTCTTTATTAAGCGCTCAACGCAACGCTTTTACGCTTTGACCACCAAACAGCAATAACGATGATTGCTGTGGCGCCAAGTGCAATAGCTAAACGCATTGTTGGGTTGGCATCTGTGCCAATTGAAAGTTGTACTACTGCAGGAACTGCGAGCAATGCAACTAAGTTCATTACTTTTAGTAATGGATTAAGGGCAGGACCAGCTGTGTCTTTAAATGGATCTCCCACAGTGTCACCAATTACGGTTGCCTCATGTGCAGGTGAACCTTTTCCGCCGTGATGTCCATCTTCCACAAATTTCTTTGCGTTATCCCATGCTCCACCAGAGTTTGATAGGAAAACTGCCATCAAAGTTCCAGCACCAATTGCTCCGGCTAGGAAAGCACCAAGTGCTCCAACTCCTAAACCAAAACCAACGGCTAGTGGTGACATAACTGCAAGAAGACCTGGTGTTGCTAATTCACGTAGTGAATCTTTAGTACAAATATCAACAACGCGACCATATTCTGGTTTTGTTTCACCAGTCATAATTCCTGGATTCTCACGGAATTGTTTACGCACTTCAAACACAACTGCACCAGCAGCACGTCCTACTGCGTTAATTGCAAGTCCTGAGAACAAGAACACCACAGATACACCAATGATTAATCCAACTAAGTTCTTTGGATTTGATGCATCAATTACACCTGCGTATTCACCAATTGTTGTTACATCTAATCCTGCAGAAAGTGCAGCTTCGGTAATTGCATCTCTAAAAGATCCAAACAATGCAGTTGCAGCTAATACTGCAGTTGCAATGGCAATTCCTTTAGTGATTGCTTTTGTAGTGTTACCAACTGCATCAAGGGAAGTTAAAATTACTGATCCTTCACCATGAACGTCCCCACTCATTTCAGCAATTCCCTGAGCGTTATCTGAAACTGGACCGAAAGTATCCATTGCCACAATTACTCCAACTGTGGTTAACAAACCAGTTCCAGCAAGTGCGATTGCAAATAGTGACAAGGTGATGGAACCTGCACCTAATGAATAAGCACCAAATACTGCAGAGCCAATTAATAGTGCTGAATAAACTGCTGATTCCAAACCAAGAGAAATTCCTGACAAGATCACTGTGGCTGCTCCCGTTAAGGAAGTAGCTGCAACTGTGTCAACAGGTTTTCTATTTGTTTCAGTGAAATAACCAGTCAGCACTTGAATCAATGCGGCTAGCAAAATACCAATGATAACTGCACCAATTGCCATGAATCTTGGATTAAATGCTGCCATTTGAGCTGCATCCAAACCAATCTTTGCTGCAACTACATCAGCATCAACTAGTTCTGCCAATGATGCGGGCAAGAAATAAAATGAAGCAATTGAAACCAAAACAGCAGAAGCAAGAGCTGAAATAAAGAATCCACGATTAATCGCAGACATTGCAGACTTATCGCCACTTCTTGGCGCTACTGCAAAAATTCCAATTATTGCGGTTATTACTCCAATTGCTGGAATTATTAATGGGAAAACTAAACCAAGAGAACCTAATGCGGCTTTTCCAAGAATTAATGCGGCAACAAGTGTTACGGCATATGACTCGAAAAGATCTGCAGCCATTCCTGCACAATCACCAACGTTGTCGCCAACGTTATCTGCAATTGTTGCAGCATTTCTGGCATCATCTTCTGGAATTCCTTGTTCAACTTTTCCAACTAAGTCAGCTCCAACATCTGCTGCTTTTGTAAAGATTCCGCCACCAACGCGCATAAACATTGCAAGCAATGCTGCACCGAAACCAAAGCCTTCCAAAACTCTTGGGGCTTCACCGGAATAAACCAGAACCACAATTGATGCACCCAAAAGACCTAAACCAATAGTGGTCATTCCCACAACGCCACCGGTTCTAAAAGCAATTCTGGTTGCAAATTTTTCATTACCTTCGCGAGCAGCATTAGCAACGCGAACGTTTCCTCTAACTGCTAACCACATTCCAAAGTAACCAGTTAAAGCAGAAAAAGCTGCTCCTACTAGGAAGAATATGGATCGACCTAATCTTTCATTTGAAGAGTTTGCGGGAAGTAAAAATAGAACGAAGAATACTAAAACAACAAAAACACTTAAGGTTTTAAATTGTCGGTTTAGATAAGCAGTGGCACCTTCTTGCACAGCTGCAGCAATATTTTTCATACTGTCGGTTCCCTCACCGGCAGCAAGAACTTCTCTAACTAAATAGCCAGCAACAAGTAGTGCACCTATTGCAATTGCGGCAACGATCATTACCTGGCTTCGGCCAGTTGAGCTCAAGACGACGTCAGCGGCGCCTGAAGCAATTAGTGTGTGGGACACGTTTTCTCCTTGGTTTTTCTTCCTTCGCGACACTTTAGACACAGATATGACTAATAAATATGTATAGCCCTCCCCTTAAGGACGGATTCACTCACAAAGTCCACCAGATCATCCCTGCAATACTGTTTATTCTGTGGGGAAACGGGGTCGACAAATTGCGCTATATAAATAGTGAAACGACACCTTGGTCCCTGGTTTCATTTGAGCGTGTCGCTTAATCCAAAATGGTGAAAAACTAACCTCATGACAAATAAATCTTGCGACTTTCTAGTAATTGGGGCTGGGGTAATTGGGCTTGCCATTGCTCGCGAGATCTTGCTTAATAACAAAAACAGCAAAGTCATAATCGTTGAAAAAGAAACCGAAGTTGGTCTTCATGCCTCAGGTCGAAACAGTGGAGTCTTACACGCAGGCTTTTATTACTCACCAGATTCTTTGAAAGCAAA
>JAPLAV010000107.1 GCA_026393095.1 Actinomycetota bacterium
GATAAACATTTCACACATTTGAAAAGGATGACCTTGAATACAGAGCAATTAGAAAAAATGAAAACAGGTAAAGGTTTTATTGCAGCCCTAGATCAAAGTGGTGGAAGTACACCAAAAGCTTTGAAACTTTATGGCATTGAAGAATCTGCTTATTCAGGCGAAGAAGAAATGTTTGACTTGGTTCACCAAATGAGAACCAGAATTATTAAGAGCCCCTCATTAAATGCTGAAAGAACATTGGGCGCAATTCTTTTTGACATGACAATGGAAAGAACTATTGATGGCAAAGGAACAGCCGAATACCTTTGGGAAAATAAAAAGATTGTTCCATTCTTAAAAATAGATAACGGTTTAGCTGCTGAAGAAAACGGCGTTCAAGTTATGAAAGCAATTCCAGAACTTGATGATCGTCTAGCCAGAGCAAACGGTCACAAAGTATTTGGAACCAAAATGCGTTCAGTTATAAAGTTAGCTAACCGCAAAGGAATTCAACAAATTGTTGACCAACAATTTGAAATTGGTAAAAAGATCCTGGCAGCAGGACTTGTGCCAATAATTGAACCAGAAGTTGATATTAACTCTCATGAAAAAGAACAAGCTGAAGGAATTCTTAAATTGGAAATCCTTGATCAATTAAATAAATTAAAAGATAACCAAAATGTGATGCTGAAATTAACCTTGCCATCACAAGATAATTTCTATTCAGATCTAGTGGCTCACCCACGAGTAATTAGAGTGGTTGCTCTTTCTGGTGGATACGCCAGAGACGAAGCAAACAAAATGTTGGCAAAAAACAATGGAGTTATCGCAAGCTTCTCACGTGCGCTAACTGAAGGTTTATCTGCTCAACAAAGCGATAAAGAATTCGATGATGCTTTGGACAAAGCCGTTCAAGGTATTTTTGAAGCTTCTAACACCTGATCTAATTTAAACAAATAAGTGCCAGCAAAAGTTGCGGTAATTGGCTCTGGCATTTCAGGTATATCTGCAGCACATAAATTAATTGAAAACAATTGTGCTGTCACAGTCTTTGACCAAGGAAAAAATCCAGGTGGAAGATTAGGTTTAAGGTCATTAAGAAATATTCCTTTTGTTAATAGACCAGTTGATGTTGGGGCTGCTTATTTCACAATTTCTGATCCTATTTTTAAAAACAAAGTTGATTATTGGCAACATTTAAATCTTGTACACAAATGGACTGACACTTTTCATGTCTTTAGCGATTATGAAATATCAACGACAACAGGACCTATGCGCTATGCCACAAAAAAGGGATTAAGAAGTTTAGCAATTCATGAATTAGCATCATTAACTAAAATGGGCGTAAGTGTCTTACAAGAAAGAAAAATAGAGAAAGTAACTGTTAATTCTAATAGTGTAAAAGTAGATAACGAAGAATTTGATGCTGTGGTTTTGGCAATGCCAGGAATTCAAGCAGCCAGAATTATTGAAAATGATGAAATAGCAAATGAATTAAATAAACAAAATTGGTCATCAGCTCTTTCAGCCTGGTTTGTTATTGATAGCGATACTCCCAAATATGATGCAATGTTTGTAAACAATCATGAAGTTGTTTCATTAATTGTTAACGATGGCAAGAGAAGAGGCGATAACGCTCCGGTAATAAATGTCATTACCACAAGTGATTACGCCAAACAAAGATTAGAAAATTTTGCTAATTATGCAGATGAAGTAATTGATCATGCTTTAGAAATATGGAACATACAAAGTGAAGTGGTGGAAAAAGGTATTACCCGCTGGTCGATAGCCCAACCAAGCCCAGCTTTAAGACCTGAACTGCCGCAACGCTTGGCCATTGTTGGGGATGCTTACAGCGATAACCCCAGAATTGAATCCGCGTGGCTAGATGGCGTTGCGGTGTTAAACCAACTTGAGATGCTGAACTAGATTCGTCCAGGCAAGTTTTTACAAAGATAAAGGAAAAATTAATGCCAGCCATCGTTTTGCTCGGAGCACAATGGGGCGATGAAGGCAAAGGTAAAGCAACAGATTTATTAGGTCATCGAGTTCAATATGTTGTTCGTTATCAAGGCGGCAATAACGCCGGACACACTGTAGTAATTCCAACCAAAAACGGTCCAGAAAAATTTGCACTACATCTTCTTCCTTCTGGAATTTTAACTCCAGAAGTAGTTCCAGTAATTGGAAATGGCGTAGTAATTGATCCTGCAGTTTTGTTAAATGAAATTAAAGGATTAAATGAAAGAGGAATTGAAACTTCTAAGTTAAAAATTTCAGCAGATGCGCACATCATTACTAGTTATCACGTCATGCTTGATAAAACTATTGAAAGATTTTTAGGTAAATCAAAAATTGGTACCACTGGTCGCGGAATTGGTCCAGCATATGGAGACAAAGTAAGCAGAGTTGGAATTAGAGTTCAAGATTTATATGACGAATCAATTTTAAGAAAAAAAGTTGAAGGCTCTCTTGCTTCAAAGAATCAAACTTTGGTAAAGGTTTATAACAGAAGAGCAGTTGATATTGATGTAATTGTTACTGAATTATTAAGTTATGCAGATAAATTAAAACCATATTTAGCTAATACTTCTCTGTTACTTCATGAGGCACTAGAGCGTGGTGACAATGTTTTACTTGAAGGTGGCCAAGGAACACTTCTTGATGTTGATCATGGAACTTATCCATTTGTTACTTCCTCAAATCCAACTGCAGGTGGTGCTGCAACTGGTTCAGGAATTGGGCCCACAAAAATAACTAGAGTTATTGGAATTGTTAAGGCGTACACCACCCGAGTTGGCGAAGGTCCATTTCCAACAGAATTACTTGATGAAAATGGTGAGCGCCTAAGACAAATTGGTGGAGAAGTTGGCACCACAACAGGGCGACCAAGAAGATGTGGTTGGTATGACGCAGTAGTTGCACGTTATGCCACAAGAATTAATGGTTTAACAGATTTCTTCTTAACTAAATTAGATGTATTAAGTGGTTTTAAAGAAATACCAGTTTGTGTTGCATATGAAATTGATGGCAAAAGATATGACGAAATGCCAATGACTCAAACACAATTTCATCACGCTAAACCAATTTATGAAATGATGCCAGGTTGGGATGAGGATATTTCTAACGCTAGAAAGTTTGAAGACCTACCTGTTAATGCTCAAAAGTACGTGGAATTCCTAGAAAAGATTTCCGGTGCCCCAATGAGTGCAATAGGCGTGGGCCAGCACCGCGATGCCACAATCTCCAGACGCGACCTGATTAACTAATACCTATGGCAAACGAATTCGTAGCAAACCCTGAAGAGGGCCAAAGAGTTTACGATTTAGATCGAGCTCATGTTTTTCATTCCTGGAGCGCCCAAGGTGCCATTAAGCCTTTACCTGTTGCAGGAGCACTTGGTTCTTATCTTTGGGATTATGACGGAAAAAAATATTTAGATTTCTCTTCCCAATTAGTTAACACAAACATCGGTCATCAACATCCAAAAGTTATTAAAGCAATTCAAGATCAAGCCGAAAAATTAATTACAATTGCTCCACAACACGCAAATGATGTACGCGGAGTTGCAGCTAAAAAATTAGCCGAACTTGCACCTGATGGTTTCAATCACGTCTTCTTTACTAACGGTGGTGCTGATGCAATTGAAAATGCTGTACGTATGGCAAGAATCCACACTAGACGCCATAAAATATTAAGTTTTTATCGTTCATATCACGGCAATACCGGAACTGCTATTCAAATGACAGGGGATCCAAGACGTTGGCCAAATGAATTTTCCTATGGAGTAATTCATTTCTTTGGTCCGTATCCTTACCGTTCCCAATTTTGGTCAAATTCGCCAGAGCAAGAAACAGAAAGAGCATTAAATCATCTCGAATCTGTAATTAAATTTGAAGGACCAGCAACAATTGCAGCTATTTGTATTGAAACAGTTGTGGGAACAGCTGGCATTATCGCGCCACCTCCTGGATATCTAGAAGGCTTAAGAAAAATTTGTGATAAGTATGGAATTTTATGGATTGCTGATGAAGTTATGTCAGGTTTTGGTAGAACAGGTGAATGGTTTGCATTCCATCACGCAACTGCGAGACCAGATTTAATTGTGTTTGCCAAAGGTTCCAACTCCGGTTACATCCCGGTTGGTGGCGTAATTATTGATCAACCAATTTATGACACTTTTGTTGACAAAGTATTTCCAGGAGGGCTTACCTATTCAGGACATCCATTAGCCACTTCTTCGATTGTGGCCACATTAGATGTTATGAAAGAAGAAAAAATGATTGAAAATGCCCGCGAAATTGGTAAAAATATTATTGGTCCAGCACTAAACAAAATGAAAGAAAAACATTCTTCAATTGGTGATGTACGCGGCATGGGTGTTTTCTGGGCAATTGATTTAGTTAAGGACAAGAAAACAAAAGAAGAATTAGTTCCATATAACGCTGCAGGAAAAGATGCAGCCCCAATGGCAGAACTAGGTGCGGAATGCAAAAAATTAGGACTCATGCCATTTATCAATATGAACCGTTTACACGTTGTTCCTCCCTGCAATATCTCTGAAAGTGATGCAAAAAAAGGTTTAGAGATTTTGGATCAGGCTTTTGCCGTTACAGATAAGTACGCCAGCGCATAACTAATCAAGTCCTGTGAAAGAATAGGCACTGTGGCAATGATCCCGGATGTATTAGCTTCCCGGTACGCCTCTAGCCAAATGTCAGATATTTGGTCTCAAACCAACAAGATAATCTTAGAAAGAAAACTTTGGGTTGCTGTTATGAAAGCCCAACAAGAATTAGGTTTAAATATTCCTGCAGCCAATATTTCAGATTATGAAAAAGCAATTGAAAAAGTTGATTTAGAATCAATCAGAAAACGTGAAGAAAAAACTCGTCATGATGTGAAAGCAAGAATCGAAGAATTTAATGCTCTGGCAGGACACGAAGATATTCATAAAGGATTAACTAGCAGAGATTTAACAGAAAATATTGAACAATTACAAATCAAAGAATCTCTAAAGTTAGTTCATGATAAGACTGTGGCTACTTTGTCTCAACTCGCAAAATTAGCCACTCAATATTCAGATTTAGCAATAACTGGCAGAAGCCACAATGTCGCAGCTCAAAGTACAACTTTGGGTAAAAGATTTGCCTCTGCTGCAGAAGAAACTTTGCATGCTTATTCAAAATTAAATTCTTTAATTCCCGAATATCCTTTAAGAGGCATCAAAGGCCCTGTTGGAACATCACAAGATGTTTTGGATTTATTTGATAATGATGAAAAGAAAGTTCAAAAACTTGAACTAATTGTGGCAAAACATTTAGGTTTTAAAAATGTCTTAACAAGTGTGGGTCAGATTTATCCTAGATCAATTGATTTTGATGTCATTTCAACATTGTTTTTGATTTCTGCAGGGCCATCTTCTTTAGCAACAAGTATTCGACTTATGGCAGGACAAGATTTAGTAACTGAAGGTTTCAAAGAAGGACAAGTTGGATCTTCTGCAATGCCACACAAAATGAACACTAGATCTTGCGAAAGAGTAAATGGTTTAAATGTTGTTCTGCGCGGTTATATGAATATGACTAGTGAACTATCTGGGACTCAATGGAACGAAGGAGATGTTTCTTGTTCTGTTGTTAGAAGAGTTGCATTGCCTGGAAGTTTCTTTGCTCTGGATGGATTACTTGAAACAATCTTGACAGTATTACAAGAATTTGGAGTTTTTAAAGGTGCGATCAAAGCTGAATTTGAAAAGTATTTACCATTTCTTGCCACCACAAAAATATTGATGGCTGCTGTTAAAAAAGGTGTTGGTAGAGAAGTTGCACACGAAGCAATTAAAAAGCATTCAATTGCCTCAGCATTAAATATGCGCGAAGGCAAACCCCAAGATTTAATTTCACGCCTGGCTAGTGAAAAAGTATTGAACTTAACAGAGGCAGAATTAAACAGTTTGTTAACTGAGCCATTAAGTTTTGTGGGATTAGCTCAACAACAAGTTAGTGATATTGCTGAAAAAGTTGCGGTAATTCTTAAGAAATATCCTCAGGCAGCAAGTTATACGCCTAAGCCAATTCTTTAAATTTAGTCTCATAATTTAAAAATAATGTCTCCCAAACAAGGGGTAAGAAATCCTCCAAGTAATAAAGAAGGCCTTCAGGCATTAAAAGATCTACTAAATAGTTATGAAACTAATCAAGAAGTAAACAAGTTAATTGAACAAACCGCAGTTAAGTTCTGTCTGCAATTACTGCATGAAAAAGCTCCAGGAAATAGCGTCGAAGTAAGAATTCCGCCCTATGCGGCAGTACAAGTAATTCCA
>JAPLAV010000099.1 GCA_026393095.1 Actinomycetota bacterium
TATTAAATCCTGCTCCTCCTGAGCCAAAAATATCTGTTAATAAACCAGTTGCTGAATCAATTGTTCCACTTAATTTTGCAACTGACCAAAGCATAATTAATGCAACTATTGAAGCTAAACCAAAAGCTAACGAAATAATAAAAGTGGTTTTGATTACGGATAAGGGATTTATGTAAGAAACTCTTAAACGAGATCTTTTTGTTCCAGCTCTAGTTGTGGGCATACTTTGTGTTGCTTGAAATCTTGATTTACTTGATCGTGAAGTACTCATTCTTCAACATCCACAGCTTTTGCTACCGCAACAACTTTTACACCCTTGGCGACTTTCATCATTGAAACTCCCATAGTGTCTCGTCCTGTTGCTCTAATTTCACTTACCTGTGTTCTTAAAACTACCCCATTAGATGCAATTGCAAATACTTCGTCTGTTTCTTGAGCAATAAATGCACCAACAAGAGATCCTCTGGCGTCTTCACTAATTCTCATAGCGCGCACTCCTTGAGTACCTCTACCTTTTGATGCCCATTCTTTAACTTCAGTTCTTTTTGCAAAACCTGCATCAGTTGCTGTTACTAGGAATGATTTTGGTTGCACTACAGACATGCTTAATAGTTCATCACCTTTGTTTTTAAATCTAATTCCAATAACTCCAGTTGTTGCACGACCTGCAGAACGCAGTGTCTCTTCATCAACTGAACATCTAACTGAGAAACCTTTGTTGCTTACTAAAATTACATCGTTTTTCTTTGTTACTAATTGAGCAGAAATTACTCGATCATTTGGTTTTAAGTTAATTCCAATAATTCCACCACTGCGGCTTGAATCGTATTCTGAAAGGGCAGACTTCTTAATCATTCCTTTAGCTGTAGCAAGAAGTAAATAAGGAGCTTGTTCGTAATTCTTAATTGATAAAACTGCAGCAATTTTTTCATCGGGTTGGAATGACAAAAGATTTGCTACGTGTTGTCCTTTTGCATCTCTTCCTTTATCTGGAAGTTCGTGAACTTTAGTTCTGTAAACGCGTCCTCGATCTGTGAAAACTAATAACCAATCATGAGTTGAAGCTACGAAGAAATGTTCAATTACATCGTCTTCTCTTAAAGATGCTCCCTTAATTCCTTTCCCGCCACGTTTTTGGGCTCTGTATAAATCTGACTTTGTTCTCTTGATGTATCCGCTACGACTAATAGTTACGACAACATCTTCTGCCTTAATGAAATCCTCAGCAGATTTATCTCCTTCTTGGGCGACAAATTGGCTTCTTCGATCATCGCCGTATCTTTCAGCAATATCGGCTAGTTCTTCGCCAATAATTTTTCTTTGTCTTTCTGGTTTTGCCAAAATATCTTTGTAATCCTTAATGGATTTACTTAGTTCATCGAATTCATCAGTTATTTTCTGTCTTTCAAGAGCAGCTAGTTTTCTTAATTGCATATCCAAAATTGCGGTTGCTTGGATTTCGTCAATTTTTAGAAGTTTTTGTAATCCTGCTTTAGCATCATCTACAGTTTTTGATTTTCTAATTAATGCAATAACGTCATCTAGTTTGTCTAAAGCTTTAAGAAGAGCAGAAAGGATATGAGCTCTTTTTTCTGCTTCATTTAATCTAAATTGAGTTCTTCTCTGAATTACTGATACTTGATGTTCAATCCAATAAGAAATGAATTGATCAAGGCTTAAAGTTCTAGGCACTCCATCAACAAGTGCCAACATATTGGCGCCAAAAGTTTCTTGTAATTGAGTTTGTTTGAATAAGTTATTTAAAACAACTTTGGCTACTGCGTCTTTTCTAAGAACAACAACATTCTGTGACATCAACGACTGCGCGCATCGTGATTGATCCGCGACCAGTTTTGAAATAATCTTCAATTCCAGTTCGACCAACAATTAATCCCCCGGTTGGAAAATCTGGACCTTTTATGTGTTCGCGTAATGCGTTGAATAATTCATCTTTTGTAGCTTTTGGATTAAGTAGTGACCATTGAATTCCTGCTGCAACTTCTCTTAAATTATGTGGAGGAATATTGGTGGCCATTCCAACAGCAATGCCACTTGAACCATTAACTAAAAGATTTGGAATTCTTGCTGGTAAAACAGTTGGTTCTTGAGTTCTACCGTCGTAATTGGGAATGAAATCAATGGTGTCTTCATCAATATCTCTAACCATTTCCATTGCCAGTTGAGACATTCTTGATTCGGTGTAACGCATTGCTGCAGCACCGTCGTTGCCAGGAGATCCAAAGTTTCCTTGACCAGAAACAAGTGGATAACGCATTACCCAGTCTTGAGTTAAACGAACTAGTGTGTCATAAATTGCTGTGTCACCGTGTGGATGGTAATTACCCATAACATCCCCAACAACACGAGAACATTTTGTGTAACTGCGATCTGGTCTGTATCCACCGTCATACATTGCATAAATTACTCTTCGATGAACTGGTTTTAATCCATCTCTAACATCAGGTAAAGCTCTTCCAACAATTACACTCATTGCGTAATCTAAATAAGAACGAGACATTTCTGAACGTAAATCAACTGGTTCAACTCGTCCTGAGTTTTCTGGAATTGCAGTTTGTTTAGTAACCATTTAAATATCCAAGAACCTAACGTCTCGAGCGTTGTGTTGAATAAAAGATCTTCTGGATTCAACGTCTTCACCCATCAGAACGTTAAATAGTTGATCAGCAGCTGCTGCATCATCAAGAGTTACGCGTAATAAAACTCTTGATTGCGGATTCATTGTGGTCTCCCACAATTCATCAGCATTCATTTCGCCAAGTCCTTTGTAGCGTTGCAATGCTTCTTCTTTAGGCAATCTCTTGCCAGCTTTTAATCCTGCTTCAATAAGTCCATCTTTTTCTCGTTCGGTGTATGCATAACTTGGTGCTTCTTTGATCCATTTGATTTTGTATAGAGGGGGTTGGCCTAAATAAACATGTCCTAGATCAATTAGAGGTCTCATGAATCTAAATAAAAGAGTTAAAAGCAAAGTTCTAATGTGTTGACCGTCCACGTCAGCGTCAGCCATCAAAACCAATTTGTGATACCTGAGTTTGTTGGCATCAAATTCTTCTTGAACTCCTGTGCCAAGAGCTGAAACTAAAGCTTGAACTTCTGTGTTTGCAAGCACTCGATCAATGCGTGCTTTTTCAACATTAAGAATTTTTCCTCTAATTGGCAAAATTGCTTGGGTTTTTGAATCTCTACCGTTTTTAGCTGAACCTCCAGCAGAATCGCCTTCCACAATGTAGAGCTCACATTCACTTGGCTCTGTGGATTGGCAATCACTTAACTTTCCAGGTAAACCCGATGATCCCAATAAACCTTTTCTAGAACGAGCTAAATCTCTTGCTTTTCTAGCAGCCAATCTTGCAGTAGCTGCAGATACTGCTTTTCGAGCAACATCTTTTCCTTCACCAGGATGTTCTTCAAACCATTTGGCTAATAAATCATTTGTCATGGTTTGCACAAATGTTTTTGCTTCAGTATTTCCAAGTTTTGTTTTAGTTTGACCTTCAAATTGTGGATCGCGTAGTTTTACAGAAACTATTGCGGTTAAACCTTCACGAATATCTTCACCAGTTAGCTTTGGGTCTTTTTCTTTTAAAATATTCCATTGTTTGGCGTACTTATTTACAGTTGCAGTTAGTGCTGCACGAAAACCTTCTTCGTGCATTCCACCTTCTGGTGTGTTAATTGTGTTTGCGAATGTGTAAACAGCTTCTTGATAACCAAAATTCCATTGCAATGCAACTTCTGCGCTAATACCTTTTTTATCATCACTATTTTCAATATGAATTACATCTTTATGAACAAGAGCGTCGCCTTTAGTTTTGTTTAAGTAATTAACAAAGTCAACAATTCCACCATCATATTTATATCTAACACTTCTTACTTCACCTTTTTCATCAACTCTTCCTTTTCTTTTATCAGTAAGAGTGAGTGCAAGTCCTTTGTTTAAGAAAGCCATCTCTCTAAATCGAGTGGCAAGGGTTTCAAATGAATATTCTGTGGTTTCAAATATTTCTTTGTCTGCTTGGAAGGTAATTTTGGTGCCAGTTCCTTCAACTTTGCTACCTTTTTTCAGTGCAGCTGTGGGCACTCCGCGCTTATAACTTTGAGTCCACAAGAAGCCATCTCGCTTAACTTCCACGCTCAAATGTGAGGAAAGAGCGTTTACTACTGAGGCTCCAACACCATGAAGTCCACCAGATACTTGGTATCCACCGCCACCAAATTTTCCACCAGCATGCAAAACAGTAAAGACAACTTCAAGGGCTGCTTTCTTTTCAGTTTTATGCATATCAACTGGTATTCCGCGACCATTATCGATCACACAAATTTTTGCATCATCCAAAATTGTCACAAAAATATCTGTTGCGTGTCCTGCCAGTGCTTCGTCAACTGAGTTGTCAACAATTTCATAAACTAAATGATGTAAACCACGTTCACCAGTTGATCCGATGTACATACCGGGACGTTTTCTAACTGCATCTAATCCTTCTAGAACTTGAATTGCACTGGCGTCATATGACATAAGTGAAAAATTCAACTCCCGACAAAAGTTTTGTTGTTCTAACTGGTTAGTAAAGACAATTCTACTGCCGTGTTACAGGTGTGAAATCGGGTGATGGCCGTTTTTAGTAGTCTTTTTTCCCCATAGTTGGCACTCTCCACAAGCCTTTTTGCTTAGGTTGGGTCGGTCCATAAATTTTTAGGGTCTTGACAACACCATCACCAACCTCTAAGGCAATTCGGCGCTTTAAATCAGAACTTAAAAGACGAATTTGTGTCGCCCAAGCTGTTGAATCAGTTCTTAAAATCAATTCATTTGTGTCCGCATTGAAAACATCTATTGAAACATGTGTTGCAATTTCTTCACCAACTATTTCTGGCCATCTTGACATTAAATCTGCAACAGAAGTTGACTGTTGCCAACCTAAATCTTTAACAAATTTTTTCATAACGTTAGTTAAAAACTGTGGATCGCGTTGATCAGGATGTGCACCACTTCTTATTTCTTCACTTCTACCAAATCTTGGACGTCTCTTAGGTGTGGTTTGGTTCCTAAATTTTGAATTTCTTGATCGAGCTCTTGCTAATGCGTTAAACGCAGCATCGCCTTTGTTTAATTCTTCACTCATAATGTTTCAACCTTGCCGTTGTTCACAAAAAGTTTGTTTCCGACTAATTCTTTGGGTACATCTTCCATCACCGCTGCTGTGATTAGTACTTGTTCTACGTTTTTTACTCTCAAAATCAATTGGTTTCGCCTAGCTGCATCAAGTTCAGCAAACACATCATCAAGAATTAAAACGGGGTCTCCAGCAGGAGATGTTGCCTTAAGAAGATCAAAAGACGCAAGCTTTAGTGCTAGCGCAACCGACCAAGACTCTCCATGACTGGCATATCCCTTGGCAGGAAGTTCACCAATAAATATTTCCATGTCATCTCGATGTGGTCCAACTAAAGTAAGTCCGCGATCAAGTTCATCTTGTTGTCTTTCTTGCAATTTTTCTTTCATAGCGATTACTAAGTCAGTTAAGGCCATAGTTTCAGATGAGACATTGGGTAGATATTTGATATTTAAAGCCTTACTGGTGGGTGCAAGCTCGGCATATGACTTAGAAACATAAGGAAGAAGCTCATTAATTATTTGGTTTCGAGCAAAAATGATTTGAGAACCAAAATTAACTAGTTGATCATTCCAAACATCAAGAGTTGCCAGCACTGATTCAAGGTTATTTTTCCTTGCAGGACCAGCACTTTTTAGCAATACGTTTCTTTGCTTTAAAACTCGGTCGTAATCACTTTTTATTCCTGCGTAGGAGGAACTTTTTTGCACGAGTAGCTCATCTAAAAAGTGTCTTCTCTCCCCCGGATCGCCCTTAACAAGAATTAAATCTTCGGGAGAAAAAGTAACTGTTTGTAATATGCCTAAAATCTCTTTTGTTTTCTTGCACTCTGAACCATTTAGTTTTGCTTTGTTAGTTTTTGAAGGCCAAATTTCAACTTCTAGCCAATTAGTGCGATCAAGATATTTAACACCGGTTCTAACAATGGCTCTAGGTTGATCAGATTTAACTAAAGGAAGATCTTGTGAGACTCGATGAGACGACAAAGTTGAACAATATGAAATTGCTTCGACTAAATTGGTTTTTCCTTGGCCGTTACTGCCAATAAAAGTGGTAACACCTGGTTCAAGGTTTATTTCAACAAATGAATAGGACCGAAAATCTACTGCTGTTAAAGAAATAACATGCATTAAGAACTAGCCCGCTAGACGCACAGGCATAATCAAATAGCGGTAGGACTCATCGTTTACCCCATCGCTGTTGACTCCGCTCAAAACCGCTGGTTTTGAAGCTGCTGTGAAACTTAAACGAGTAGTTGGTGCATTCACACTTGCAAGCCCGTCTTTCAAGTAAGCGGCATTAAATGCAATCTCTAAGCCTTCGCCTTCCAAAGTTAAACCAATAACCTCTTCAGCTGTTGCTTCTTCACCGGTTCCGGCTCTTAAAACAAGTTCATTCTTTTTAAAATCTAAACGAATTGGTGTATTTCTTTCTGCCACTAGTTCAACTCTTTTTAATGCATCTAATAATTCTTGTGTTGAAACATCTGCAGTTGAAGAAGATTCACTTGGTAAAAGGGATCTGTACTTAGGAAATTCTGCATCAAGTAATCTTGTGGTAGTTCTTCTGCCTTCGCCTTCAAATCCCATTAAACGATCGTTATCTGAAGCTAGGGCAATTAACACTTCACTTGAATTTAAAAATCCTTTAGCACCTTCTGCCAAAGTTCTAGCAGGAACAAGAGCTGCGGTAGAAATCTTTGGATCATTTGGATTCCAGTTAAATTCTTTAACCGCTAAACGATATCTATCGGTGGCAGCTAAAGTAATTGTGTTTCCTTCAATTTCAACTCTGATACCAGTCAGCATCGGTAATGCATCATCTCTGCCTGCTGCTACTGCAACTTGAGCAACTGATTCAGAAAATGTTTTTGCTTTTACAGAACCACTAGTTTTTGGAAGTGGTGGAAGTTGAGGATAATCATCTGGTGGCAATGTAGGTAATGCAAAAACAGATCTGCCACATTTAAGTTCTAAACGAGAACCATTAATAGAACCAGTTACTGGTTGATTAGGTAATGATCTAGCAATATCTGCAAATAGTTTTCCTGAAACTAAAACTTTTCCACCTTCAGAAATTCCTGCATCCACACTTACTCGAGATGACACTTCATAATCAAAAGCAGAAAGAGTGAATGAGTTTTTATCAGCTTCAATAAGTAAACCTGCCAGCATTGGCTGAGCTGGTCTGGTGGGAAGAGTTCTGGCCGCCCAAGCAACAGCTTCGGCGAGCACGTCTCGTTCAACTTGAAATTTCACGTTTATCTTTCTTTCTAATAGAGCTCAAGACTTACCGTTATGTAATTCTTTGAACTCTCCAATGTAGACCAATGCTTTCATGCTCTTAGACGCAGGGAAAGGGGTAAACGAATTACAAATTATTGATTTACCTATTAGTAGTTAAGTTTTATATATAGATATAGATAGTAGTAGTAATAGGGCAGGTGGACAGCGGGGATAAAAGACGTTTACGCAGGTCAAAGTGTGTGGCGATGAGGCTTGTTAAATGTGTCGAAGTCTTGTAATTCGGGGGACGAGTAGGGATAACTTTTGATCAAGAAACAAATGTGGGGAAAAACGAATACTTATCCACAGTTTTAGTACCCTCACCCCTCAAGCGAACCACAAGTTATCCACAATCGTTATCAACCCTCAATAAACTATTTAGAGTTATCCACAACCTACCCACACCTGTGAATAATGTGGTTTGGGAGATGTCTTGGGGCTAAAAGAGACAGTTCTTACGAAGCTTTAGTTTGAACTTTGATTCTGGTTGTTAAATCTGCCACCTGGTTATAAAGACCACGGCGCTCAGCCATCAATTGTCTAATTTTTCTTTCCGCGTGCATCACAGTGGTGTGATCTCGTCCGCCAAAAGATTGGCCAATGGCTGGCAAAGACAAATCAGTCAACTCTCGACACAGATACATTGCGATTTGTCGAGCTGTTACCAAGGTTCTTGATCTAGAAGATCCAATTAAGTCATCAATTGAAATACCGAAATAACCTGATGCTTCATTCATGATCACAGCAGCAGTGATTTCTGGTCCTGCTTGATCTGGCAACAAGTCTCTGAGAACAGCTTCTGCTAACCCCATTTCAACAGGGGAGCGGTTTAAGTTCGCATAAGCACTAATACGAATTAGTGCACCCTCTAATTCTCGGATGTTGGTGGTTACCTTGCTAGCAATGTATTCCAAAACCTCAGCAGGTACTTGTAGTTTTTCTTGTCCAACTTTCTTTCTCAAAATCGCAATACGAGTTTCTAGTTCTGGAGGTTTAATATCGGTGATTAATCCCCATTCGAAACGAGAACGCATGCGATCTTCAAAGTCTTGTAATTGCTTAGGCGGCAAATCTGATGTAACCACAATTTGTTTATCAGCATTATGCAAAGTATTAAAGGTGTGAAAAAACTCTTCCTGGGTTTGAACTTTTCCACTTAAGAATTGAATGTCATCAATTAACAAAACATCAACATCTCTATATCTTCTTTGAAACGCAGAGGCTTTATCATCTCGAATTGAGTTAATAAAATCATTAGTAAATTCTTCTGAAGAAACATAACGAACTTTGGCGCCGTGATAAAGATCTCTGGTGTAGTGGCCTATCGCGTGAAGTAAATGTGTTTTTCCTAAACCAGATTCACCGTAAATAAAAAGTGGGTTATATGCACGAGCTGGCATTTCAGCTGTTGCAACAGCAGCAGCGTGTGCAAGTTTATTTGAAGAACCTGCAACGAAAGTATCAAAAGTATATTTTGGATTTAGTCGAGAAGTTTCATCTTGTTTTGAAACTGGAGCTCCACCACCAGGACGGGCAGCTCCACCAATTGCATTTAATAATTGAGGAATTGGTGCCACAGATTCTGCATATGTGGAATCTGCTAATTCATCTGTTGCTTCTTCATCTAGGTTTGGGGCAATTGAAGGATCAACAGAAATTGCTAAACGAATATCTCGACCAATTGCGTTACTCAATGCGCTCACAACTAATGGACGTAAACGAGTTTCCAAAACGTCTTTGGTGAATTCATTAGGAGCAGCAACTAAGGCTGTGTCTTCTACTAAAGCAAGGGGACGGGTTAAAGAAACGAAAGCTCGTTGTTGGGCAGTTAAAGCATCATCACCTAGGCCACCAATGGCTCTAGTCCAGACTTCATTGAAGTCGATGGTTTCTTCCATGAAGTTCCCCAACTATCCACAGAGTTATCCACAAGGTGTGGAAGTGAGGGCTTTGTGAGGGTTAAAAACCCATCAAATTTGCCCTGCCTGTGGACAATACCCCCTAGTTACTTGATCTGACAAGGTGGATATCAATTTTCTGTGGATAACCAACCCAAGTTGCCAAAGGGCTAAATACGAGGAAAACCAGACCCTTGTGGGAGATGTGTTAACACAGTGGTTTATGTTTGAGTTTCAAGTTTGAAATAGGAGTAACTAAAAGTGAAACGCACGTTCCAACCGAACAATCGTCGCAGAGCCAAAGTTCATGGCTTCCGTGAACGTATGAGAACCCGTGCCGGAAGAGCCGTGCTCGCCGCACGTCGCCGTAAAGGCAGAGTTTCAGTTTCAGTTTCTACTCGTTAATCAACAACCTCTAAAAAAGGGGCATTTAGATGTTGCCCAAACAAAATCGTTTAACCTCCACTAAAGATTTTCAAAACGTAACCAAAACAGGCGTTCGAGTTTACAGCGATATAGCTGTGATTTATGCACTGGCAAATCCCACTAGTCAAAAAAATTCTGAAGTAGGACTCATCGTTTCCAAAGTTGTCGGTAACTCTGTCGTAAGACATAAAGTTTCTCGCCACATTAGAAATGTTGTGAAAGATTTACTAGAAACAATTCCCGGAAATATTCAAATTGTGATCAGAGCTTTGCCTGCAATCACAGAAAAAGAATTCACAGAGATCCACAAAACCTTATCGGAGAGTATTTCTAAATCCATTGTGAAAGCAAATGTCTAAAAAACCCTTATTCTATAAGGCTTTTTTGAACATTTTACAATTACCCCGAAAAATATTTTTGATTATTCTTACCCCAATTATTTTTCTTTACCAAAAATTAATTTCACCATTACTAGGCCCACGTTGTAAGTATCATCCAAGCTGTTCAAATTATTTTGTGCAAGCTATTAAAACTCACGGAATTGTTAAAGGTTTTATTCTGGGAGTATTAAGAATTATTCGTTGCAACCCATTTAGCGGGGGAGGGTTTAATCCCGTTCCTCAAAAAGGAAATTGGTTTACTGATGTTTACCCAAATGGGTCACCCCGGGTCTAGCGTAAAAACAGATTCCGTGGGACGATTTAAGTCTTGAATGACTTTCCTTGAATTGACCCAGTAAGACTAAAAAGCTTTGGAGTTAGATTTAAATGATTGATACATTGCTAGCCCCTCTGGAATGGGTAATTTCAGCACTTCTCTATTTCTTCCATAGAGGCTTTTCAACCTTCCTAGATCCAAAAGCAGGAATCACTTGGGCTTTGTCCATTGTGGGACTTGTAATCGTGGTTCGAATCCTGATCATCCCGTTGTTTGTCCGCCAAGTTAAAAGCCAAAGAAACCTGCAATTAATCCAGCCTCAAATGAAAGAACTGCAAAAGAAGTACGCAGGAGACCGCGAGAAGCTCGGTCAAGAAATGATGAAGCTCTACAAGGACACCGGCACTAATCCTTTGGCTTCCTGTTTCCCAATCCTTTTGCAAGCCCCTATCTTTTTTGCCCTCTTTAGAGTGCTGCAATACGGAATCTCTCAAGAAAAGGCAATTGGCTATTTCTTAAACTTCCCAGGCTTAGTCAATATGGCCCATAACGCTGAATTACTAGGAGTTCCTCTATGGGGCTACTTCCTAGGCGCAGCTCAAACCCCTCATCCAACCGCCACCAAAGTTCTCACCACTTGTTTAGTCATCCTGATGACTGCCACCACTTTCTTGACCCAACGCCAATTAATGGTCAAAAACATGCCAGCTGATAACCCAATGGCCCAACAACAAAAGATCCTTCTTTACGTATTTCCTGTGATATTTGCCGTGGGTGGTGTGGGTTTTCCTATAGGTGTGCTTATTTACTGGTCCACTACAAACCTTTGGTCCATGGGCCAGCAGTTCTACATCATCAGAAATAACCCCACCCCAGGAACTCCAGCCTATGAAGCTTGGGAGAAGCGTAAAAGAGCTAAAAACCATCAAAAAAACGTCCTCGAGGGAGATCAAACTCCTCCCGAGGTAGTACCACCGAAGAGACAGCAACCAAAGAGATTCAGTCGAAAAGACCGAAAGAAGTAAATCCAGATGTTCCACGTGGAACATTTAAGAACCGTTTTAGTACAAGGAGCAGGAAATGTCTGAAAATTCATCTGAATTAATTGCCCAATTAGAAAAAGAAGGCGATAT
>JAPLAV010000009.1 GCA_026393095.1 Actinomycetota bacterium
ATAACTGGTGGTTGTGGGCAATAGAGCAAAATAGAAACCCTGCGCCCGTAGCTCAACGGATAGAGCAACTGGTTTCTACCCAGTAGGTTGGGGGTTCGATTCCCTCCGGGCGCACTTTTGAAAATAACTACTTTTTCAAAAATAGCTGAAAGTGAAAATGACAAATGGCCAACCATAACGACTTAATTGTTTGGGTCGATTGCGAAATGACTGGTTTGTCATTAACAAAAGATGCTCTTATTGAAATCGCTGTTGTAGTAACAGATTCTCATTTAAATGAAATGGATCCAGGAATTGACATCGTCATTAAATGTGAAGATGAAAAATTAGACTCCATGATTGATGTTGTAAAAGAAATGCATACTGCTTCAGGTTTACTTCGAGAAGTTCCTCACGGAGTTTCCATGGCAGAAGCTAACAAAGAAGTTATGCAATATGTGAAACAGCATGTGCCAGATGCTAGAAAAGCACCATTAGCTGGATCAAGTGTTTATGTTGATCGTGGTTTCTTAGCAAGAGATTTACCTGAATTAGATGAACATCTTCATTACCGAGTAATTGATGTTTCCTCTATTAAAGAATTAGCCAGAAGATGGTATCCAAAAGTTTATTTCTCTTCCCCTGAAAAAACTGGAAATCATCGAGCATTAGCCGATATTAGAGAAAGTATTGCTGAACTTCGTTATTACCGAGAGGCAATCATGGTTGCCCAACCTGGACCTGGTTCTGATATTGCTAAAGAATTAGCCAATAGATTTGTAGTTGAACACGAGTAAAAGTTCAATATTGCAATCAAGATAGAATAAAAGTTGCAATAAAGAAGTAAAACTTGGTGGGTATAGCTCAGCTGGTAGAGCACCTGGTTGTGGTCCAGGACGTCGCGGGTTCGAGTCCCGTTACTCACCCCAATTTTTAACGATAGAAAAGGAAAAACAATCATGGATGCAACTGCATTAATTGCACTGTTTACATCTGTTGTTGTGACTTTTTTTGTAATTATGGATCCTCTTGGAACTGTTCCTATATTTATTGGTCTTACTAGAAAAGAAAAAGTTAACAAACAAAAAGAGCTTGCCCTGCAAGCTGTACTAATTTCATTTCTAGTGATTATTATTTTCGCACTTTTTGGAAACCAAATATTAGGATTTCTAGATATTTCACTTCCCTCACTTCAAGCTTCAGGTGGCTTGCTGTTGTTACTTGTTGCACTAGAACTACTAACTGGCAAAGATGCCGAACCTGCAAAAACAGGAGATGTGAGTGTGGCACTTGTGCCACTAGGAACTCCTCTCTTAGCTGGACCTGGAGCAATAGCTGCCACAATTATTTTTGTTAGACAATCCCAAAGTGTGGCTGACTTTGTAACTATCTTGCTTGGCCTTGTTGTTGTTCACATTATTTTGTATTTATTCTTGAGATTTTCTATTCCCGTCATGCGCATTGTTGGTCGAGGTGGAATCACTGTGGCCACAAAATTGGCAGGTTTACTTTTGGCTGCAATTGCGGTTCAGATGATTGTGGGAGCAATAGCAGAGTTTGTGAAGATTTATTCGTAGGTATGATTTTCTAACCAAGCACCGCTAGCTCAGATGGTTAGAGCAGCTGACTCTTAATCAGCGGGTCCGGGGTTCGATTCCCTGGCGGTGCACACAAAGTGAGTTTTCTTAATTTAGCTTTTCGAGTAATTTTGCACACCTAATCACATTTGTTGTTGGTTCTGATAATCCATAAGCATGCGGGTTGTCGGTCGGCCAATGAGGATAGAAAGTCAAATCAATTGACTTTACTTTCCAATTTTCAGCTTTACAGTTATTAACTTTTGATTTAACTTCATTTGTCCACTTAGGGCCATCTGCTCTATACGAACTGATTGGAAAGCTTTGAACCGAATTGTAGAGAATAGCTATCGCAACAAGGAACAAAACTGCGATTCTCGGGATTCTAAACCGGATCATAGATACCAAATTGATAATGACCCAGAAAATTAGAGTCGATGTTAAAACTAGAAAACGATATGGCCAACCAAAAGTTTTGGAAGAAACAATCAGAATCGCTATAAGTGATGTTGAAACGATAGAAATTGAATGAGATTTAAACCTTAAAGGACCTTTTATAAAAAATGGAAGTATTGAAAAAGAAATGATTATCAATAAAAGTAAATAGACGTGAGAGTATAGGAATGAAACTAATGACTGTTGTAAGAAAACTTCAGAATCTAACTTTAAGTTTGTTGGGTAGTAAAAAATTGATATAGCAGACTTTAGAAAGTAGTTGAAACTATTCTTTAGAATAAGTAAATTATCTCCAATAGACCCGCGCACTTCGTTAGCAAAGGTAATTGTCGTTATTTGCAATGCATTTCCAACTATAGCTGAGAATATTAATGCTTTTTTCAAACCATAATCTCTTAAATTAATGAGAATCTTAAACAAGATAATAGCTAGAACAATAATTCCAAATGGTGTTGAAGATGCGTGCAGGAAAACGGTAAATACGAGGGCGAAATAGATTTTATGATTTTTGGGTTCGAGCCATACATTGTTTGAAAAGATGATAACTAAATATGCCGTAACAATTAAATACAATGAGGAATGAACATTAATTACTTGATCTGAAGATATCGCAAGAATATATGGAACAACTACTGCCATAAATGTAATGCTTTTACCATATTCTTTTTCTAAAATTGAATAAACCAAAACCGATATTAAGAAAATTACAATAAAATAAAGAAGGTTATTTACTAGTGCCCAATTCTCAACAGAAAAATAGTGGACTATAAATGAGATAATTCTTGGATAAAGTAGTAAATATCCTGAATAACTATCTGTTAAGCAAGAAAATATATTTGATTTTAAGTTACAAACTACTAGTAGGCCATCTTCGGCCCATATGTTATTAATTAAAAAATCTTTTTCTCCAAGAAACATTCTGGTAAATGAGATTAAAACTGTTGAAAGACCAGTAATCGTTGGCCAAAAAAATTTGTTGAAATAAGTTGATTTCACAACTTTTCAGCATATTTTTATTCCAAAATTCTTGCTACGGACAAAACGGATATTTGATTTAAATTAATTCAAGGGCAATCTGTATTGCACAAATTCGGACACTGGAGTGATGGAGTCATAGAGCACTCTTGCAGTCTTATTAAACTCTTGTGTCGTCCAATAAACTCTTTTTGAATTCTTTTCTTTTGCTAATTCAACAACTTTGTTCATCAACGCTCGACCAACACCTTTACCGCGAATATTTGGATCAACAAATAGATCCTCTAAATAGCAATAATCAGTATCGGTCCAAGTTGAAGGTCGAAATAGACAGTGAGTAAAACCTATAACTCCTTCTTTACTTTCTGCCACGAAACCAAACATTTTCTGTTCGTTATTTATTAATCTTTTCCAGGTTAGTTCTGTTTGTTCTGAAGAAATTGTTGATTTATAGAACTCTAAATATCCTGCCCATAATTTAAGCCATTGATCTTTATCTTTTTCTTCAATTGCTCTAATTGTTAATGTCATTAAAGTTTCCTAAAGTTGGGATCTAACTGACCAGAGTTCTGGCATGGTTGGTTTAAATAGTGTGGTAATTAAATATTGGGCACCACTAGATCCGCCAGTTCCCACTTTGGCTCCAATCGTTCTTTCCACCATTTTCACATGACGATAACGCCATTCTTGTTGACCTTCATCGATATCAACAAGTTGTTCTAATAACAAACTTGCTTCTGGATCTGTTTTATAAGCAGCTAAAATTCCTTTTTCTACCCCAGCATTTAATTCATATTGAACTTTTACATCTCTATTTAAAACCTCTTTTGGAAAATCATGTTTTCTGCGAGACAAGTGATTAAGTACGCAATCCCATAAGCTTGGTTTGTTGAGCAATTCATTTATTTCTTTAAAGTCTTTTGACGCAGGATCAAAATGAGAACTCATTGAAGCATCTCTTCGACCAAGAATTGCTTCGACTTTTCTAAATTGTGATGATTGAAAACCACTACTTGATTCAAGGCGTCCTCGGAAAGAATTGAACTGCAAAGGAGTCATCGTTTCTAAAATATCGATTTGAGCAACTAAAGTTTTATAAATGGTTCTAATTCGTCCTAGTACAGCTAATGTTTCGAATAATTTATCTTCATTGAGTAAAACCATGGCACGTTTGAATTCATGAATCAATTGTTTGAACCAAAGTTCATAGGTTTGATGAATCACAATAAAAAGCATTTCGTCGTGCTCCGGACCATCAGATACAGGTTTTTGTAATTCCAGCAGCTCATTGACCTTCAAGTACGAAGAATAGGAAAGAGAAGCCTGGTATTTGGAATCTGACATAGACCAAAGCCTACGCAAGTCCTAGCATTTGTCCATGATCACTCAAGCCCAGGTGCAGGAACTAGACCGCAAAGACCCGTTGAATAAATATATTTCTGAATTTGTAAAAAATGATCCCACTCTTTGTTACTTGGATGGAAATTCATTAGGTCGTTTACCGAAACAAACAATTGAGAATATAACTGATTTTTTAACTAACGAATGGGGCAAAGAATTAGTTAATGGTTGGACTCATTGGATTGATGAAGCCCAACGTGTTGGAGATTTAGTTGGCGAAGCTGCCCTTGGTGCAAAAAATGGCCAAGTTTTAGTAACTGACACCACGAGTATTAATTTTTATCGTGCTTGCAAAGCTGCAATTAGTGCTAGACCTGGTAGAAAAACCATCATTATTGATGAAGCAAATTTTCCAACCGATAGATATATTTTGCAAGGAATTGCAAATGAGTTAAATCTTAAATTAGTAACAATTCAAAATCACATCAAATCAGAATCTAGACAATATAACGGTTCAGATGAATCCATAACAATTGCAGAATTGGAAAAGCACTTAACTGACGATGTGGCACTTGTTACTTTTTCAGTTATTCAATATCGCTCTGGTGCTTTAAATGATGTGAAAGAGTTAACCAAATTGATTCACAAAAATGGCTCTCTTGTTGTTTGGGATGCCTCTCATGCCATTGGCGTAGTCGATTTGCAATTTGATCGTGATGATGTTGATCTTGCAATTGGTTGTACGTATAAGTATGGAAACTCAGGACCCGGTGCTCCTGCTTGGATTTATGTAAGCCAAAAATTACAAAAAGAATTAAGCATGCCAATTCAAGGATGGTTTGCTCAAAAAGACCAATTTATTATGGGTTCAGAATTTGAAAAAGCTGAAGGAATGCGCGGATTTCAAATTGCAAGTCCTTCAATTTTAGGACTTCGTTGTGTTAAAACTTCATTTGAAATGATCAAAGCAGCTTCCTTAAGAACCATTAGTGAAAAGGCAGCAATTGGTACTTCCTTGATGATTGAAATGTTTGATGAATTACTTGCTCCATTAGGTTTCGAATTAACAACGCCGCGAGATTCAAATAAACGCGGTGGTCATATTTCAATTCACCACATAGATGCAGAAAAAATTGCTCGAGGTTTAAGAATAGATAAGAACGTAATTCCGGATTATCGGGTTCCAAACTGCATTAGATTGGCAATTTCGCCTCTAACTAATTCCTACGAAGAAATCTGGGAAGGTTTTATTCGTATAGCCGATTATGTAAAAAGTGGAGATTATCAACATCTGGGAGAGGCTAAATCAAGCGTTACTTGATGTTTATCAAGTGTGGGAATCTTTACGATAAGCCTTGGCGCTTTATAATCAATTAACTGGAAAAGGAAAACATTATGCGTAAATTAAAGTATGTATCTGGCTTAATCGTAAGCGTATTTTTCTTAACAAATTCAATTTCTGCTACCGCAATGCCTAATTCTGATACTTCAGTTACAAATGCAAACGTTAAAGCTTTATTCACAGCAATTGCAACTAGTGATCCAGATAAACTAGCGATTGCTCAAAAATATGTTTCCCAGAATTCTTCTGCTGATCTTGCACTAACTATGATCCAAAATAGTCTTAGTGGTGATAAATACTGGAGAAGCTTAAAACCATTTTCCGTTCAATCAACTGGTTTAGCTGTAAGCAATCCTGCAAAAGGAACTGCTAAATTCAACAAGAGTTCTATTTCTTTAAAGTCTCCGGTTGTTGCTTTTAACGGTATTTACTCAAATTTCAAACTTGACGCAAAAGGCAAAGTAAAAAGTTGGTCAGTTGCAAAAAATGCCAGTGCAACCAAACTTTCACTAGATGGAATTGTTTACGGTATGGCGGGCAAAATTGATGATACAAACATGGCAGATAATGTTTCATTTGTAAGTGGCATTAGTTATCAATCTCCCAATGGAAATTCATACATTCAGGTGGTCGCTAAAAATACTTCAGGTTCACCTAAATCTATTTATTTCACTGGTGGAAAATATCGAAGTGCCGATGGAGTAAAACTAAACGCAACAACATTGCCAGGTGGTTGTTTTGCTAACGATCAAGTTGTTGTGATTGATTCGAATTTAACAGGAAAAGCAAACATTGTTAAAAACACTCAAGGAGTATTAGAACTACCACTTAATTCAAATTGCAATGCTCCATGGCACGAAACAAGACTTGAGTTAAGGCTTACAGCGAAGTAATTAGTTATACCCGTTACCAATAAATCTAAATCCTTGTTTTTCCCATTTAGATTTATCGAGCAAATTTCTAGAATCTATAACAATTTTTTGTTTAACAGCTTTTCCAATTACTTCAGGCTTAATTGAACGTGTTTAACCACTGGATCAAAGGCTGTGACTTTTGCGCCTGCTGCAATCAATAGTTCTACGACAGATATTGCAGGTGAAAATCGTGTGTCATCGGTATTTGCTTTGAACGCTAACCCCCAAACTGCCACATTCTTATCTTTTAAGGAACCACCTAAGGCATCAATTATTTTTTTTACAATTCGAGCATGTGCTTTTAAATTACTTTCAAGGGCTGCATCAAGCAGTGGAATCGGAACATTTTTTTCTCTAGCAGATTCTTTTAATGCACTAACATCTTTTGGAAAACACATTCCTCCCCACCCAGGTCCTGGTTTAAGGAATTCCTTGCCAATTCTTTTGTCTAATCCCATAGCGTGTAAAACTTCGAGCGCATTGGCATCAGTTGATTCTGCATAAGCTGCAATTTCATTTACAAAAGAAAGCTTTATCGCTAAGAAGCTATTTGAAGCATATTTAATGATCTCTGCTGAAGTGTTATCTGTAAAAACGACTTTGGCATTTTTGGCTTTATAAAGATTTGCTACTTCCTTTGCTTTCTTTTCTACTTCACAACCAACAACAATTCGATCTGGCTTAAAGAAATCCTCAAGAGCAGTTCCTTCTCGAAGGAATTCAGGATTAGAAACAATTAAAACATCTTTTCGGTTTAAGACTTGTTTAACAGCTTTCCAAGTATTAACTGGAACTGTTGACTTAATTACCAATGTTGCAGAATCACTTATATGTTTAGACAATAATTTTGAAGATTCCAAGATATAAGAAGTGTCAGCTGATCCATCATCTAGTTGAGGAGTTGGCAGACACAAAAATACAAATTTAGCTTTAGAAATTTTCTTATAATCTGTAGAGAAGGTGATCTTTTTCTTTTTTAATGATTTTACTAGGAATTTCTCAATATCTTTTTCAAATATTGGACTTTTACCTGAGGTTAATTTTTGAACTTTTATTTCATCAATATCAATTCCAACCACATCATGTCCAAGTTGAGCAAATCCAACAGCTGAAGCTAATCCGACATAACCTGTTCCGATTATTGCAATTTTTGCCATGATTTACCCTTAGAAAATCTTACGAATAATTTTTAAACTTACTAATGCACCTGCAACTGAACCGATAATTCTTTCAATTCTTAATTCACCATCTGGGTGGGTGAACACCTTTTTTGCAAAATCTTTGCCACGTTCAGCAATTCCAGCTGGACTCATTGCATATTCAAGTTCTGAAAGATTTTTTGCCAATCTTTCGCGTGCAGCAATAATTTCTGCTTCGATTTGGTCTTGTTTCACAGCAATACTCCAGATTGGTTTATCTAGTTAAAAGCGTACGCCGTAGAGTTATCCATAGATCTTGCGGGAGTGGCGAAATTGGCAGACGCACTAGACTTAGGATCTAGCGCCGAAAGGTGTAGGGGTTCAAGTCCCCTCTCCCGCACCAAAATCAACTTTTAAAC
>JAPLAV010000043.1 GCA_026393095.1 Actinomycetota bacterium
AAGAATTACACCTTCTCTTCTATCTAAGTTTCGATTCATCCATTCAATGGAATCGGCATAAACATTTGGTGAAGCCATTTCAACTGTGGCAGGTAAATTAATAACACTGGGACGATCTTTAGTTGGTTGCCACACATCATTTACGGCGTTACAAACTTCGGCTGCATATTCAAGTTCAGTTCCTGTGAATGACTCAGGGGAGTATTCAAAGAAAATCTCACTCTTGCCCATTTGTTCGGCGTACTTGGCAACAAGTTGGGCACCATGAACTGCGATATCTTTAATTCCATTTTTGTCTAAATCAAATACAACTCTTCTTTGCAAAGCTGAAGTTGAGTTATAAACGTGAACAATTGCGTTATCAACACCTTCAAGAGATTCATAAGTTCTCTCGATTAGGTGTTCTCTTGCTTGAGTTAAAACTTGAATAACAACATCATCAGGGATTACGTCATCTTTAATTAACTGGCGCACAAAATCAAAGTCATTTTGAGAAGCGGCTGGAAAACCAACTTCAATTTCTTTGTAACCCATTTTGACTAAAAGTTCGAACATTTTTCTTTTGCGATCTGGAGTCATGGGATCGATTAACGCTTGGTTGCCATCTCTTAAATCAACAGCACACCAACGAGGAGCTTTAGTGATTTTGTTATTGGGCCAGGTTCGATCTTTTAAATCAATGGGGGTGAATGCTTCGTAACGCTGAAACTTCATCGGTGAAGTTTTCTGATTATTGTTTTTCATTTTGCTTTTGACCTCTTCAACTAGTCGCTATGGGAAAAAACCAGCAATGGCGAACTCCCGCAGCGAGGAGGCCAGTCGTTAGGCCTCGCTGCGGCTTTGAAGTAGCAAGCAACGAGTCATTATGAATTAAGGGTAGCAGGCACAAAACAAGTAGCGCAGCCCTACGCTGTACTTATTATGAATTCCTATCGCGTTGCGCTAATTCCTGGTGACGGCATCGGTGTCGATGTTGTTAATGAAGGTTGCAAAGTTCTAGATGCCACGGGTTTGAAATTTGATACCCAAAATTACGATTTAGGTGCTAATCGCTACCTTAAATCTGGAGAAACTCTTCCTGATTCTGTTTTAGCTGAATTAAAGAAATTTGATGCAATTTTGCTTGGTGCTGTTGGAGATCCAAAGGTTGCACCAGGAATTTTGGAACGAGGACTATTACTTCGCTTACGTTTTGAATTAGATCACTATGTGAATTTACGTCCAGTTAAATTATTTCCAGGAGTAACTACTCCTTTGGCTGGAAAAACTCCAGAAAACATTGACATGGTTGTTGTGAGAGAAGGAACTGAAGGCTCATACGTTGGAGCAGGTGGAGTTTTAAGAAAAGGCACCAAAGATGAACTTGCAACAGAGGAATCCTTAAACACAGCTTTTGGAGCAGAGCGAGTAATTCGCGATGCATTCAAGCGTGCTCAAAATAGGCGTAAACATTTAACACTTGTTCATAAAGCAAACGTACTTGTTTACGCAGGGGATATGTGGAAGAGAACTTTTGATCGCGTAGCAAAAGAATTTAGTGATGTTAAAACTGATTATCAACACGTTGATGCTGCTTCAATGTTTTTTGTCACAAACCCAGAAAAATTTGATGTTGTAGTAACAGATAATTTGTTTGGCGACATCTTGACTGACATTGGTGCTGCCATTGCTGGTGGAATTGGATTAGCCGCAAGTGGCAATATCAATCCTGAAAAGACAACTCCATCAATGTTTGAACCAGTTCATGGTTCAGCTCCCGATATTGCTGGCAAAGGAATTGCAGATCCAACAGCGGCAATCATGAGTGTGTCAATGATGCTTGAGCATTTAGGTGAAAAAGAAGCTGCCAAGAAAATAGAAACAGCTGTGGCAAAAGATTTAGCTACCAGAGGAACAACTAAGCGAAGTACTTCAGAAATTGGAGATGCAATCGCCAAATTGGTGAGTGCATGACCTCATTTAGCGTTACCAAAAACTCTTCACCAAAATCTGATGCTGATAGAAATGCAATATTAGAAAGTCCAGGTTTTGGTAAACATTTCACCGATCACATGGTTTTAATTGATTGGGAAAAAGATAAAGGATTTATTAATCCACGCGTTGTTCCTTATGCTCCACTTTCAATAGATCCAGCCAACATGACATTGCATTACGGTCAATCCATATTTGAAGGACTAAAAGCTTACAAACACAAAGATGGATCAATAAAGACTTTCAGACCAAAATCAAATGCTGCAAGATTTGCAAAATCTGCCAAAAGAATGGCAATGCCAGAAATTCCAGAAGAATTATTTGTGGAAGCCATAAAGCAATTAATTGCAGTTGATAAGAATTGGGTTCCAGAAGACAGAGAGAAATCTCTTTACTTAAGACCCTTTATGTTTGCTACCGAAGTTGGCTTAGGAGTTAGACCTGCCAGTAAATATCTATTTTTAATAATTGCTTCTCCTGCCGGAAACTATTTCCCAGCTGGAGTAAAACCAGTTTCAGTTTGGTTAAGTAAGGAATATGTACGTGCAGCTCCTGGTGGAACTGGTGAAGCAAAATTTGCGGGAAATTACGCAGCATCATTAATTGCCCAAGCCCAAGCCGCTAAACAAGGTTGCGATCAAGTTGTGTGGCTAGATGCAATTGAACGTCGCTTCATTGAAGAAATGGGCGGAATGAATCTTTATTTTGTTTATGGCAAAAAGAATGAAATTGTTACTCCATCTTTAACAGGATCACTTCTTGCAGGAATTACTCGTGATTCCATTTTGCAACTAGCAAAAGATTTAGGAATGACTTCAGTTGAAAAGAAAATAAGCATTGAAGACTGGAAAAAAGGTTGCGAACAAGGCGATATCACTGAAGTGTTTGCTTGTGGCACAGCTGCAGTTGTCACCCCTGTTGGCTTAGTTAAATCAAGTGATGATGAATTCATAGTTGGCCAAGGTGAAACAGGAGCAGTCACAGCCAAAATCCGTGCTGCTTTGTTGGATATTCAAACTGGGGTAGCAAAAGATGAACACAATTGGACTGTTTCGGTCGGTTAAATTACCCCTGTCTTAATACTGCTGTTACAGATGAGGCAAACTAAAGGCAATGAAGAACCAGGAAATTATTAGTTAAGCGCACTTTTGGGTGATGAAACCCAAACCAAGTGTGCTGATGCCCTTCGCGAGAGCGAGGGGTTTTTTGTTTACTGGAACCAGAAAGAATAAGGAGAAAAGAAAATGACAAACAGTTCTTCTCTAGATGCTTCTGCGTTTCATATTTATGACACAACTTTAAGAGATGGTGCTCAACAAGAAGGTTTAAACCTTTCGGTGCAAGACAAACTAAACATTGCCAAACATCTTGATTCATTAGGTGTGGGTTATATCGAAGGTGGATGGCCTGGAGCAAACCCTAAAGACACAGAATTTTTTGCTAAAGCTCACTCAGATTTAAAACTAAAGTACGCAACCTTAGCCGCATTTGGAAGTACTAGAAGACCAAATGTTAAAGCACAAGATGATCCTCAAGTAAGAGCTCTACTTGATTCAAAAGCTCAAGTAATTACTTTGGTTGCTAAATCTTTTGATCGACACGTTGAATTAGCTTTAAAAACCACATTGGAAGAAAACATTGCCATGATTAAAGACACTGTGGCATTTTTAACTGCTGAAGGTAGACGAGTTTTTCTTGATGCTGAACATTTCTTTGATGGTTATAGAAGCAATAAGAATTTTGCTCTAGAAGTTGTAAATGCTGCAACTCAAAGTGGAGCAGAAATTGTTGCCCTGTGCGATACAAATGGGGGAATGCTTCCAAACGAATTAGGTGAAGTTGTTCATGAAGTTTTAAGTGCTACAAAGGCTCGAATTGGAATTCATTGCCATGATGACACCAACTGTGCAGTGGCAAATACTTTGTCCGCAGTTGATGCAGGTGCAACCCATGTTCAAGGAACAGCAAATGGTTATGGCGAAAGAAGTGGCAACGCTAACCTATTTAGCGTTGTTGCAAACTTGCAATTCAAAAAAGGCAAAATTGTTGTGCCAAGTGATGCAATTAAGGAAATGACTCGAATTGCACACGCGGTAAGTGAAATTACTAATATCAACCCAAATCAACATCAACCTTACGTTGGCTTTTCAGCATTTGCGCACAAAGCAGGATTACATGCCAGTGCGGTAAAAATTGATCCAATGCTTTACCAACACATAGATCCAGTACTTGTTGGAAATGACATGAGAACTTTAGTTTCTGACATGGCAGGCAGAGCTTCAATTGAATTAAAAGGTAAAGAAATGGGATACAACCTTGAAGGCAACAAAGAGGTTTTAACTTCAGTTGTTGAAAAAGTTAAAGAAATGGAATCTCGTGGCTATACCTTCGAAGCAGCAGATGCATCCTTTGAATTGTTATTAAGAAATGAATTAGGTGAAAAAGATCCAAAATATTTCACCGTTGAATCTTGGAAAGCAACAGTTGAACAATCAGAAAATGGCGAAGTTACAACTGAGGCAGTAGTAAAAGTTAATGCTGGTGGAAAAGTTCTTGAGCAAACTTCTCGCGGAAACGGTCCAGTAAACGCCCTTGATAAAGCTTTAAGAGCAGCTTTAGAAAAGATTTATCCAGAATTAGCCAAGTTAGAGCTGATTGATTACAAAGTTCGAATTCTAGAAGGCGTTAAAGGAACTGGGGCTGTCACAAGAGTTTTGATTGAAACCACTGATGGCAATTCCCAATGGGACACCGTTGGAGTTCACGAAAACGTAATTGCTGCTTCTTGGAATGCAATTTCAGATGCTGTTACTTATGGATTGCTAAAAGCAAATGTCAAATAAAGTTCGCGTTCGTTTTTGTCCATCTCCCACAGGAGATCCACATGTGGGAATGGTTAGAACTGCACTTTTTAACTGGGCTTTTGCAAAACACAACAAAGGAACTTTTGTTTTTAGAATCGAAGACACAGATGCAGCAAGAGATAGTGAAGAGTCATATAAAGTACTTCTAGATTCAATGCGCTGGTTAGGCCTTAATTGGGATGAAGGACCAGAAGTTGGTGGACCCTTTGGCCCATATCGCCAAAGTGAACGTATGGATATTTACAAAGATGTAGCAAAAAAACTTCACGAAAAAGGTTTTGCCTACCACTGTTATTGCACACAAGATGAAGTTGAGGAAAGAAGAAAAGCTCAAAAAGAAAAAGGCCAAACACCAGGCTATGACGCTCATTGCCGTGAATTAACTGACAAACAAGTTTCAGACTTTAAAGCATTGGGTCGTGAACCGGTTTTAAGATTTAGAATGCCAAGCAAAACCATCACTTGGAATGATTTAGTTCGTGGCGAATTAAGTTTTGAACACGAACATATTCCTGATTATGTATTAGTTAGAGCAAATGGCGATCCTCTTTACACTTTGGTAAACCCAACAGATGATGCACTTATGGAAATTACACATGTTTTGCGTGGTGAAGACTTATTGTCCTCCACTCCTAGACAAATTGCTCTTTATGAAGCTTTCAAACAAATTGGAGTAGGACAAGGTATTACTCCAGAATTTGGTCATCTTCCTTATGTAATGGGAGAAGGAAATAAAAAACTTTCTAAGAGAGATCCAGAATCAAGCTTGTTGATGTATCGCAGGGAGGGATTCTTACCAGAAGGATTACTTAACTACTTGGCACTTCTTGGTTGGTCATTTGGTGACGACATTGAATTTTTCTCCATGAAAGAAATGGCTGATAACTTTGAAATCAGCAGAGTAAGTGCCAATCCTGCCCGATTTGATATCAAAAAGTGCACCGCAATTAATGCTGACTGGATCAGAAAACTCTCCGTTGAAGAATTAGCAAATCGTATGGAAAAGCAATTAATCGAAGTTGGAGTATTGCCAAATTCTCCAAGTAAAGAACAAAAAGACTTGCTACTTGCTGCAACTCCATTAGTTCATGAAAGATTAGAAACTCTTTCTCAAGTTCCAGGAATGCTTTCTTTCCTATTTGTTGAAGAAAAAGATTTTGTCGTAGATCATGAGGATGCTGAGAAATCTTTAACCCACGATATTTTGCCCGCACTTGAAGCAAGTGTGAAAATAATAAAAGAACTACCAGAGTTTAAAACTGAAAAGTTGCATGATGAATTAAATAGAGTTTTAGTCACAGAAATGGGCTTAAAAGCTCGCATAGTTTTCACAGCGCTACGAGTCGCAGTAACCGGGAGAAGGGTTTCTCCACCATTGTTTGAATCAATGGAAATCATGGGACGGGAAAAAGTAATTTCAAGAATTGAAAAACATTTAAAGAAGTAAGCCAGTGGGGTATGGGGTAATTGGCAGCCCAGCGGTTTCTGGATCCGCTCGTCTAGGTTCGAGTCCTAGTACCCCAGCAAAGCAAGTGATGTAGTAATTTTTCCCTTAACACTCGTTCTTGACGAATAGGAACTCATGGTTAAGCGCAGGCTGCCTCGTCCCCTAGAAGTGATTTCTCTTATTGGTTTTAGATGGCCAAACTTAAATAGAAAACAAGTAAATCTAAATAAAGCAGTTAACATCTGGGACATTCGAGAATTAGCTTCCAAGAGAACTCCTCGTTCAGTTTTTGATTACACCGATGGGGCATCTGGATCTGAAGCAAGTTTGAACAGAGCAAGAGAAACTTTTAACAATGTTGAATTTTCACCTCGTGTTTTAAGAGATGTAACAAATGTTGATACTTCTGTAGATATTTTAGGTATTAAAAATGCTTTGCCTTTTGCATTTGCCGCAACTGGTTTTACTCGAATGATGGGTTATGAAGGCGAACCAGCAGTTGCTCGAGTGGCAGAAAAATATGGAATTCTTTATGGCTTATCAACGCTTGGAACAACTTCACCAGAAGATTTGGCAAAAGAAGTCCCAAATGTGCGCCGTTGGTACCAGTTATATGTCAGACGCGAAAGAGAACCAAATGAGAAGTTAATTGAAAGAGTAAAAGCGTCAGGATATGAAACCATTGTTTTAACAGTTGACACAGTTGTTGGTGGCGTTAGATATAGAGACGTCAAAAATGGTTTAACAATTCCACCTAAATTAACTTTGAAAACCCTTATTGGTATGGCTAGATATCCAAAATGGTGGATGAATCTTTTAACCACTGAACCACTGGTTTTTGCTTCCCTTGATATGAAAGACAGTGGCGGAACTGTTGCTGATTTATTGTCAAAGATTTTTGATCCATCAATTACTTTGGAAGATATTAAGTGGCTTAAATCAGTTTGGAATGGAAAGTTATTAATTAAAGGTGTGCAATCAGTTGAAGACGCCGTAATGCTAAAAAATGCAGGTGTTGATGGAGTAATTCTTTCAACTCATGGTGGCAGACAAATGGATAAAGCTCCTGTGCCATTAGAACTGCTTCCCGAAGTTAGAAAAGCAGTTGGTAAAGATTTCACAGTTTTGATAGACGGTGGCGTTATGGCCGGCACAGATATTTTGGCCGCAATTGGATTGGGTGCCAACGCGGTATTAATTGGTAGAGCTTATTTATACGGTTTGATGGCAGGTGGCGAACAAGGTGTTGATCGAGTTGTGGCATTACTAAAAGCCGAAATCGAAATGTCGATGAGACTTCTGGGCATCACAAAGTTGGATGAACTAACACCTGATCGTGTGAGAATTCGCTAACTACGAATTTCTCTTTTTCTTTACGCTGTTAGAATTATTGAAACGGATTTTCCTACAGCCCCGTTGTGTAGCGGCCTAGCACGCTGCCCTCTCAAGGCGGTAGCGCGGGTTCGAATCCCGTCGGGGCTACACGAGGCGAAAAAAAGAAATGGAGAAATAAAAAGTGGGTAAGACACTTGCAGAAAAAGTTTGGGATGCACACGTTGTGCACCAAGCAAGTGGTGAACCAGATTTACTTTTTATTGATCTTCATTTAGTTCATGAAGTAACTTCTCCACAAGCATTTGATGGCTTAAGAGCAGCTAATAGAAAAGTTCGTCGTCCAGACTTAACACTTTTAACTGAAGATCACAACGTTCCAACTCAAGATATTGATAAACCAATTGCAGATTTAGTCTCTCGTGCTCAAGTAGATGCATTACGAAATAACGCTAAAGAATTTGGCTTAAAGATTTTTTCACTAGGAAATATTGATCAAGGAATTGTTCACGTAGTTGGACCTCAACTTGGATTGACTCAACCTGGTATGACTGTGGTGTGTGGAGATTCCCATACTTCAACCCATGGTGCTTTTGGAGCTCTTGCTTTTGGCATTGGTACCAGTGAAGTAGAACATGTGCTTGCTACTCAAACTTTGCCATTAAAACCATTTAAAACTATGGCAATTACAGTTAACGGAAAACTTCCACAAGGTTCAACTGCTAAAGACATTATTTTGGCGGTGATCGCCAAAATCAGTACCGGTGGCGGTCAAGGTTATGTTTTGGAATATCGCGGTGAAGCAATTCGTTCACTTTCAATGGAAGGTCGAATGACAATTTGCAACATGAGTATTGAAGCAGGTGCTCGTGCAGGAATGATTGCTCCTGATGAAACCACTTTTGAATACTTAAAGGGTCGAGATCATGCTCCAAAGGGCAAAGACTGGGATGACGCAGTTGCTTATTGGAAGACTTTAAAAACAGATGATGATGCCAAATTTGATGCTGAAGTAATTATTGATGCCAATTCATTAACGGCTTTTGTTACCTGGGGAACTAATCCTGGACAAGGTGTATCAATTGATGATGTTGTGCCAGATCCAAATTCCTTTACTAATCCAACAGAAAAATCAGCAGCAGAACGTGCTCTTGTTTATATGGACCTAAAATCTGGAACCAAAATGCGCGATATCAAAGTTGACACAGTATTTCTTGGCTCTTGCACCAATGGTCGTATCGAAGATTTAAGAGCAGCAGCAGCAATTTTGAAAGGCAAAAAAGTAGCTTCTAGTGTGCGCATGATGGTAGTTCCAGGAAGTGCCAAAGTTGCTATCCAAGCAGAACATGAAGGTTTGCCTGCGATATTTAAAGAAGCAGGAGCAGATTGGCGAAGTGCAGGTTGTTCAATGTGTTTGGGAATGAATCCTGACAAGTTGAAACCGGGAGAACGCGCTGCTTCAACTTCAAATAGAAACTTTGAAGGACGACAAGGTCCAGGTGGAAGAACTCATTTAGTTTCTCCATTAGTTGCTGCTGCAACTGCCATTACAGGTCATCTTTCAACTCCAGATGAGATCAAATAATGGATAAATTTCTCACCCACACTGGTTCTGCTCTTCCTTTGAGAAGAAGTAACGTCGATACCGATCAAATCATTCCGGCTGAATATTTAAAGCGCATTACCCGTCATGGTTTTGAAGATGCTCTATTTAAAGCTTGGAGAGAAGATCCAAACTTTGTTTTAAATAAGCCTGAATACAAAGATGCAACCATTTTGGTGGCTGGTCCTGAATTTGGCACCGGTTCATCTCGCGAACATGCAGTCTGGGCACTGATGGATTATGGCTTCAAAGTGGTTTTGTCATCTCGTTATGCAGATATTTTCCGCGGAAACTCTGGCAAAGCAGGATTAGTCACAGCCGAAGTTTCCCAAGACGTGATTGAAAAGATTTGGGCTTTGATTGAAAAAGACTCAAACACCCAAATCACAGTTGATCTGGATAAAAGACAAGTAAAAGCAGGAGATTTAGTGGCTGATTTCCAAATTGATGACTACGTCAGATGGCGTTTAATGGAAGGTTTGGACGACATTGGTCTGACACTTCGCAATGAATCAAAGATTACAGAGTTTGAAAAGTCTCGTCCAAGTTACAAACCTCAAACTGTCTAAGTCCCACCAGTAACATTTTCCTTCGATAAATCTTCGATTTTTCGAATATTGATTAAAATTTTCCTTATAAAATAAGAACTTTTTCGGTGTGTCGTGCAAATTTCCCTTATTTTATTGCGTAATTTTAGACCCAGCAATAAAAATCTTTTATTGCCAGCCATAAAAAGCTAAAGAACTTTAGAAAGGTTCAAAAAGTTGAAGAAGCCAGACTTAGCAGACTTAGTGCAACAACATTTTGAAGCCAACCGTCGTCAAGCTCTAGATTTCGTAGACATCTTTTTTGACACGATCACCAACGCAGTTGCATCAGGTGACAAGGTTTCAATCGCAGGATTTGGTATCTGGGAAAAGAAAAACCGCCCAGCAAGAATGGCACGTAACCCTATGACTGGTGCTCCAGTTAAGGTTCCTGCCAAAACAGTTGCAAAATTCCGTGCCGCAGCAGATTTCAAAGCAATCGTGCTTGGTGGAAAAAGAGCAGCAAAGAAAGCTAAAAAAGTAACTGCCAAGAAAACCAAATCAGTTGCTAAAAAAGCTACCAAAAAAGCAACAAAAGGTAAATCAATCCTTGGTCTAAAGAAAAAAGCAAAAAAGAAGCGCTAAATCGCTGATTTTTAAGTTGATGCCCGGTCGCAGATTCTGCTACCGGGCATCATGCTGATTGGATACAGGTTATGGCCCGCGTCTCTCGTAAGTCTCGTTTGGGATTTGTTTATCGTTTAATCGTAGTTATTCTTCGTCCACTATTAGTTTTAATTACTAAACGTGATTATCGCGGAGTTCAAAATTTAAACTTTGATGGCGGAATTATTGCTGCCATGAATCACAACTCTTGGTTTGACCCTTTTGTAGTTGCACAATTTATGTGGGATAACGATCGTCCACCAAAATTCTTAGCAAAATCTGCCATTTTTAAAGTTCCAGTAATTGGTCAATTAATTTATTTAGCAGGACAAATTCCTGTTTATAGAGATTCTCGTCATGCAAAAATTGCAGTGCGCGGAGCAATAAGTGGAGTAGAAAGAGGTGAAGCAATTGTGTTAAGTCCCGAAGGAACATTAACCAGAGATCCAAATCTTTGGCCTATGGATGGAAAAACTGGAGCAGCACGAATTGCTCTTGCCACCAAAGCACCAGTTATTCCAGTTGCTCATTGGGGAGCACAATTAGTGCTTGCTCCTTATTCCAAGAAGTTAAAACTTTTTCCTCGAAAAACCATGATTGTGCAAGCAGGAAAACCGGTTGATTTGAGTGATCTTTACGGTCAAGAGATCACAGGGGAAGTATTAAAGGATGCAACGTCTAGAATTATGGATGCAATCACAAATGAATTAGCTCAGATTAGAAACGAAACCCCACCGGCACAAAGAATGCCTTGGACAAAGGAAAGACCATAAAAACTGTTGCGGTAATGGGTGGTGGCGCTTGGGCCACTGCTTGTGGTCAAGTTTTAGCTGATGCTGGACATAATGTTGTGTTGTGGGCCAGAAGTGAAGCAGTTGTTAATGACATAAATAAAAATAACAAGAATTCTAAGTTTCATCCTGGAGTAAAACTCTCTTCTCGAATTTCAGCAACAACTTCTGCTCAAGTTGCCCTTGATAAAAAAGAATTAGTTTTCTTTGCCGTTCCTGCCCAATCCTTAAGAGAAAACCTCGAAGCTTGGCAAGACTTTGTTTCCCCAACAGCAGTTTTTGTTTCGTTGATAAAAGGTATTGAGAACTCATCAAAAATGAGAATCTCTGAAGTTATTATTGATGTTTTGAAATGTTCTGAAAATCGAGTAGCAGTAGTTAGTGGTCCTAACTTGGCTGGAGAAATTATTCATCGCCAACCAACAGCAACCACAATTGCTTGTGCTGACGAAGATGTGGCAGCAGATGTGGCAAATGCTTTAGCAACAAATTACTTCAGAGCTTTTTGGACTACAGATGTAATTGGCACCGAATTAGCAGGAGCAGTAAAAAACATTGTCGCTATTGCAAATGGAATTGCAGTTGGTTTAGGACTTGGGGAAAATACTCAGTCTGCATTAATTACTAGAGGCTTAGCTGAAATGACCAGATTAGGTGTAGCACTTGGGGCCAAGACTGAAACCTTTTTAGGTTTAGCAGGAATTGGTGATTTGATTGCTACTTCGCAATCTCCGTTGTCAAGAAATAGAACTTTTGGGGAAGCTCTTGGTCAAGGAAAAACTATTGAAGAAGCACAATTAAAAGCACACGGAACTGTAGAAGGTGCAATGAGTTTGGCACCACTTTTAGCAATTGCTGCAAAATATGATTTAGATATGCCAATTGCTGCTCAAGTATTAAGAGTAATTCGCGATGGGGATGATGCTCACGATGTAATGGCAGCACTCCTTGATCAACCAATCACAGCAGAGAACGAATAGAATTGCGGCTGTGGAAAAAATAAGAGTCGGTGTTTTATTCGGAGGTCGATCCTCTGAACATTCAATTTCTTGCATTTCAGCAAATTCCATCATTAATGTGCTTGATCGAAATAAGTATGAAGTAGTACCAATTGGAATTACTAAAGATAATTCATGGGTAGTTTTTGAAGATAAGAATCCGTTTTTAACTTTGGCTAAGGGTGATCTTCCTCAAGTAACAAAAGATGGAATCCAATCCAATAAGCCCGTTTCTTTTTCAAAATTTCCACCAAATGATTTGATTTCATTAGATGTAATTTTCCCCGTTCTGCATGGTCCATATGGTGAAGATGGAACAATTCAAGGACTAATTGATTTGCACGCCATTGCTTTTGTTGGATCAGGAGTTTTGGGTTCAGCAATTGGGATGGACAAAACCACCTCAAAAACATTACTTAAAACTGCTGGTTTTCCAGTAGGTGATTTTGTCACCATCCTTGATTCACAATGGAAAAACGACAAACAAAATATTCTAAAGAAAATATCAGAATTAGGTTTACCAGTATTTGTAAAACCAGCCAGAGCTGGAAGTTCCTTGGGTATTCAAAAGATTAAAGATGCTTCCAAAATAGAAGCAGCTATTGAAGAAGCCCGTGTGCACGATAAGAGAATTATTGTGGAAGCAAGTATTGAAAATGCTCGTGAAATTGAATGTGCAGTTATTACTGGTGAAGATAAAAAGGCAGCCAGATCATCTCTGCCAGCTGAAATCATTGTTAAAAAAGGTCATGAATTTTATGATTTTGAAGCAAAGTACATGGATGATTCAGCAGATCTAATTGTGCCTGCCAAACTTGATAAAAAAATCCAAGCCGATCTCCAACTTCTGGCGGCACGCGTATTTGATTACTTTAATTGTGAAGGTTTAGCTCGAGTTGATTTCTTCTTAACAAAAGATGACGAAATAATTGTTAATGAAATCAACACCATGCCTGGCTTTACTTCAATTTCTATGTTTCCTCGTATGTGGGAAGCAAGTGGTGTGAAATATGACGAATTAGTTGATTACTTGATTCAAGAGGCTTTGAACAGACCAATTGGCCTGCACTAATTACAAGTTAACTATTGGGCAAGTAAGAGTTCTAGTAATTCCCTTAACAGTTTGAACTTTTGCTAAAACCACTTTGGCTAAATCATCAATTGATTTGGCTTCTGCTCTAACAATCACGTCATAAGGTCCAGTAACGTGTTCTGAGTTCATCACGCCCGCGATTGCTTTAATGGCTAAAGCAACCTCATCTGACTTACCGACTTCGGTTTGTACCAAGATGTAGGCCTGAACACTCATTATTTTTCAACTTTCTTTTTCTGATAGTGAGCATAAACTTACATTTAAGTTGGATAATTGCAGAGGGGGAGATCAAGATGAGTGAGCAAACAATCGCCGACTTGGGTGAATTTGGCTTTGTTGAATTATTGAAATCTCGTCTAGCTCCTGCTTCTCAAGTAATCCTTGGTTTAGGTGATGACGCTGCCATTGTGCAATTAGATTCTGCTCGCGTTGTGGCATCAACTGACATGTTGGTTGAAGGTCAACATTTCAAAAGAGATTGGTCAAGTGCCCGAGATATTGGGCATCGAGCTGCTGCTGCAAATTTAGCCGACATTGTGGCAACAGGTGCCACACCAACTGCATTACTTATTGGTTTAGCAATTCCTGGAACAACTAAAGTTGATTGGTTAATTGACCTTGTTGATGGAATTTGTGAAGAAGCAGCATTAGTAAACGCTGCTGTTGTTGGTGGAGACACCACTAAATCCGACAGCTTAACTATTTCTATTACTGCACTTGGAAATATAAATGATGCTGGTTTATCTCAAGCTCCATTAAAAAGAAGTGGTGCCGAACCTGGAAACTTAGTAATAATGGCAGGAAGATTGGGTTGGGCCGAAGCTGGATTAAGTGCATTGCGCAGAGGTTTTAAATCACCAAAAATAGTTTGCGATGCCCATAGAAGACCAAAAGTTCCTTACTTTGCTGGAACTATTGCCAAAGACTTTGTTTCTTCCATGATTGATGTTTCAGATGGCTTATTGCAAGATTTAGGCCACATTGCCACAGCATCAGAAGTTCACATTGATATTAAAACCACAGCCTTAATTCCGGAACAAGAAATATTAGAGGTAGCAGCAGCTTTAAATGTTGATCCCATGATTTGGGTAATGACCGGGGGAGATGATCATGCTTTTGTAGCAACACTTCCTAGATCTAGACAAGTGCCTGATGGATTCAAAGTAATTGGTGAAGTGTTTGAAGGAAAAGCTCAAGTAACAATTGATGGAAAACATTTTCTAGGCCCCAAAGGCCACGATCACTTTAAGATTTAGTTAGCGAGTTACTTTGCCTGCGCGTAGGCAGGAAGTGCAAACATTAACGTGCTTTGGTGTTCCTTTAATGATTGCTTTAACTCTTTGAATATTTGGATTGAAACGTCTTTTAGTTTTAACGTTGGAATGTGAAACTTGGTGACCAAATCCTGGTCCTTTGCCACAAACATCGCACTTGGCGGCCATCTCTAATTTCACTCCCGATTATTTAATTGCACTTTTTAGCAACTTGTATGAGCCTACCCAAGGCATTGAATGCGCCTTGAAAGCACCCACTAAGCCTAGGCTGGAACCAACGATGGTTCACCTAAATTCCTCGCTGATTGATGTCTTAGGCGGTCGGTCAGCAAAACTTTTATCCACTGCTTTTGGATATGAAACAGTGGAAGATTTGGTGCGCCACTATCCAAGGCGTTATGCCAAACGTGGTGAATTAACAGATCTTAAATCTTTAAGAATTGGTGAGCACGCAACAGTTCTAGCTGAAGTTGCTTCAGCAAAAGAAGCACCTATGAAAGGCAGACGTACCACGCGTCTAGAAGTAGTAGTAACAGATGGAAAGAAAACAATTGATTTAGCTTTCTTTGCCATGGCAAGCATGCACAAGAAAAGATTGATCCCAGGTATTCAAGGTTTATTTGCAGGAAAAGTTCAGGAATACAGAGGCAGAAAACAATTAATTCATCCTGAATATATTTTGACTGCTCAACAAGGTGAAGAAACAGATCCAGATGTAATCGAAATGTTTGCCAAAGCGTTAATCCCGGTATATCCAGCAACAGGATCTGTTCCTAGTTGGAGAACTGCCAAAGCAATCAAGTTTGTGATGAGTCAATTAGAAATCCAAGAAGACGATGATGTTGTTCCTCAAGTCATGCAAGAAGAATTAGGACTGATTTCTTTTAAGCAAGCCATCACCTGGATTCATGAACCCGAAACTTTTGAACAAGTAGCAATGGCCTTAAATCGATTGAAATTTGATGAAGCATTTGTTTTGCAAACTGTTTTATTACAAAGAAGAGCTAAAGAATCACAACTTCCTGCAACTGCTCGAAAGCAAGTAACAGATGGTTTAGTCACAGAATTTGATAAGAATCTACCTTTTGAATTAACCAATGGACAAAAAGAAATTGGCGAAGCTTTATTTGCAGAAATTGGTCAAACTCACCCCATGCACCGTTTACTTCAAGGAGATGTGGGAAGTGGAAAAACAATCGTGGCACTTCGTGCGATGCTCGCAGCAGTTGATGCAGGCGGACAGGCAGCATTACTTGCCCCAACAGAAGTTTTAGCGGGACAACATTTAAGAACAATAAAGAAATTAATGGGTGCACTTGCTACTAAAGGAGAACTTGGGGGAAGTGAGATTGGCACAAAAGTTGAGTTATTAACTGGATCAGTAACTGGTGCCAACAGATCAAATGTATTAGCAAACATTGCAAATGGTGATGCAGGAATTGTGGTGGGAACACATGCCATTATTCAAGAAGGTGTGAAGTTTAAAGATTTAGCTTTAGTTGTAGTTGATGAACAACATCGATTTGGTGTTGAACAACGTGCAGCTTTAGCTGCTAAATCTCCTGGAGATAAAAGACCGCATGTTTTAGTAATGACAGCAACTCCAATTCCAAGAACTGTGGCTATGACTGTCTTTGGTGATTTAGACATTTGTTCGCTAAAAGAATTACCGCAAGGAAGAAGCCCAATTACAACTCATGTTGTTTTATCTGTAGAAAAACCAGGACACTTAGAAAGAGGATGGCAAAGAGCTGTTGAAGAAGTTAAAAATGGTCACCAGGTTTATATAGTTGCACCTCGCATTGGTGGAGCAGCTGCAGAAGATGACACAGATTTAGAAACAGAAGATGAGAAACGTCCACCACTTGCTGTGTTAGAAGTTGCACCAATGCTTTCTGGTGGGCCACTAAAAGATGTCAGAGTTGGCGTTTTGCATGGACGAATGTCAAGTGAAGAAAAAGATGACATCATGCGCCGATTTAATGCAGGACCAAGTGCTAAAGATGGCATTGATGTTTTAGTTTCAACAACTGTTATTGAAGTTGGTGTTGACGTACCAAATGCCACGATGATGATCATTCTTGATGCTGATCGATTTGGGGTTAGCCAATTGCATCAGTTACGTGGTCGAATTGGTCGAGGCAAAGATCCTGGAATTTGTTTATTTGTTACAGAATCTCCTGAAGATTCTCCTGCAAGGGAAAGACTTGCAGCAGTGGCATCAACCACTGATGGTTTTGAATTAGCTCAACTTGATTTAGAAATTCGAAGAGAAGGAAATGTTCTAGGTTCAAGACAATCTGGTAGAAAATCTTCTTTGAAATTACTACAAGTTGTAAAAGATGTGGAATTAGTAGAATTAGCCAGAGATGCTTGTAAGAAACTAGTTGAACAAGATTTCACACTTGCGCAAGTGCCAGCTTTACAAAAAGCGGTATTAGAAATTGAAAAAGAAACAGAAACAGAATTCTTGGAGAAAAACTAAATGACCAGAATCATTGCTGGAGAACTTAGAGGAAGAGCTCTAAAAGTTCCAGATGCAGGAACAAGACCAACTGCGGAAAGAGTTCGTGAAGCTGTTTTTTCAAGTCTTACTTCTCTTGATGTAATTGCTGAAGTAAGTGTGCTTGATCTTTTTGCCGGAAGTGGCGCTCTTGGAATTGAATCAATTTCTAGAGGCGCAAATCATTGTGTATTTGTAGAAGACAATAAAAATGCAGTTGCAGTGATTAACAAAAATATTGAAGACTTAAAAGTAAATGCTCACGTTGTTGATGCCAAAGTTGAAACACTCTTTTCGGCAAAACCTGCAGAAAAACTAAAAATGCCTGCGCAATTGATTTTTCTAGATCCGCCTTATGAAATGCCACTGGCACAAATCTCAAAAGTCATAACTTCTGGTCTAGCTAATTCTTGGTTTTCTGATGACGCCATCCTGGTTGTGGAAACTTCGAAGAGATCTGGTGACTTTGTTTGGCCTGATGGCTTCGAAAGCATTAGAGATAAGAGTTATGGCGATACGTGTGTTTGGTACGGTCAAGTATGCAAAAAGTAGTTTGTCCCGGTTCCTTTGATCCAGTAACCAATGGGCATATAGATGTGTTCAAAAGAGCTTCAGACATTTCAAATGAAGTCGTGGTGGCTGTTTTGGTTAATCACTCCAAAGCTGGACTATTTACTATTGAAGAACGCGTTGAATTAATTAGAGAATCTTGTAAACATTTACCTAAAGTAACTGTGGAAACTTTTGATGGATTATTAGTTGATTTCTGTCGTGATCGTGGTGTTACCGCAATTGTTAAAGGTTTAAGAGCAGTAAGTGATTTTGACTATGAATTACAGATGTCTCAGATGAACTATCAATTAGGACCTGTAGAAACCTTGTTTGTGGCCACAAATCCGCTGTACTCATTTCTTTCCTCAAGTTTGGTTAGAGAAGTGGCAAGACATGGGGGAGATATTTCAACCTCTGTACCAAAACCAGTAGCCCAAGCGTTGAAAGCGAAATATCAGAAATAACACTATGGAATCCTTACAAATAATCGAACAGATTTTAAACGAAATAGCAGAAGCACGCTCTGTGCCGCTATCTCGTGATGGTGCTTTAGTTAACCGTCAAGAAATGATCAATTTATTGAATGAATTAAAGAAGAAGCTTCCACAAGATATTTTGCAGGCAAATCACTTACTAGACAATAAAGAAGCAGTAATTGAGGAAGGTCGTATGGCTGGCCAAGTTTTAATTGACCAAGCAAGAGCTGAAGCGAATCGACTTATTTCTCAAACTGAAATTGTTCAATCAGCCACTCAAAGAGCTCAAGAAATATTGCAACAAGTCGACCAAGAACTAAATTCAATGCGTAATGAAACAGATGAATACATTGATGCTCGTCTGGCAAATTTTGAAATCACTTTGAATAAAACCTTGTTAGCAGTAAGGCGTGGTAGAGAAAAAATAAGTGGCAAATCTTCCTTTAACGATTTAGGTTAAATACATGAAGAAATTAGACGCACGAGATCCTTTAGTGCTTGATGTACATGAATTGCCTCGAAGAGCAGGTGAATCAAAGAAAATTGATATCACCATTAAATTACCTAACTCATTAACAAATGGTACCGTAATAGTTCCTGCAGAAACTGAGACTGATTTAGATCTTTTGCTGGAAGCTGTAGTTGATGGAGTGTTAGTTACTGGGGAAGTTTATCTCGAAGCAGAAACTGAATGTTCTCGTTGTTTAGATCCTGTTCAGTATGAGATTGATGCACAGGTTACAGATTTATATGTCTATGAAGATAAAGAAATTACCGATGACGACGAAGCAGATGAGATTAGAAGGATGCAAGGAGATTTGATAGATCTTGAGCCCGCCCTCATAGATGCGGTGGTGCTTGAACTACCAACCAGACCTCTTTGCAATGATGATTGTCTTGGACTTTGTGCCCAGTGCGGAATTCGTCTTGATGAGGATCCTGAACATAAGCACGAAATAATAGATCCGCGATGGTCGAAGCTATCGCAATTAAAGGAAGAGAAGTAGAGAAAAGTGCCAGTACCAAAACGAAAAATGTCGCGTTCTAATACACGCAATCGTCGCGCACAATGGAAAGCAACTGTTCCAACTTTAGTTACTTGTGATCGTTGTCGTTCAGAAAAACTTCCACACACTGCATGTCCAACATGTGGTACATACGCAAAACGTCAAGTTACAAATCCATAAATAAATTTGTAATATGCGCGAACTAGTAGCGCGCCTAGGCGTTGAACTATCGGAAGAAATATTAAAACAAGCGATTACGCATAGATCATTTTCTTATGAAAATGGTGGAATCCCCACAAATGAAAGACTTGAATTTTTAGGTGATTCCGTTTTAGGAATTGTTGTCACTGATGAACTTTATAGAAAAAATCCTGACGCTCAAGAAGGTCAATTAGCAAAACTTCGTGCTGCTGTTGTTAACGCCAAAGCATTAGCTGATGTGGCAAGAACTTTAGGTTTAGGTGAATTTCTTTTACTTGGTAAAGGTGAAGAAGCAACCGGTGGTCGAGATAAATCAAGTATTTTGGCTGATGCAGTTGAAGCATTACTCGGTGCAATTTATGTTGAGCATGGAATAGAAAAATCAAGTGAAGTCATTTTGCAACTTTTTGCACCGATTTTGGCTGCAAGCGCAGAATTAGGAGCAGGTCTTGATTGGAAAACCAGTTTGGCTGAACTTGTAAATTCTAAATCTTTAGGTGCAATTGAATATGCGATTGAACAATCTGGTCCAGATCATGACAAGAGATTTACAGCACAGGTAAAAATTGGTGAAGATTTCTATGGCAATGGAGAAGGTAAAAGTAAAAAAGAAGCAGAACAGCATGCTGCATCATCTGCTTACACTGAGATAAATAATTTAAGACCTTAAATGCCAGAATTACCGGAAGTTGAAGTAGTTCGAAAAGGCTTAGCCAAGCACATTAAGAATAGAAAGATTGAAAAAGCTAAGGTAAGAAATAATAGAGCTTTAAGAAACTTTGAATTCAGCACAAAAACATTTGAGAAAACTGTTACCGGTTTTACCATCAATACAGTTGAGCGTCGAGGCAAATTCTTATGGATGACGCTGAAGAACTCCTCACAAGCCATCAGTGCACATTTAGGCATGAGTGGTCAAATGTTGATGGTCAAACATGATGAAAAACCATCAACTCATGCTCGAGTTACTTTTGATTTTGCCGATAAGAAAAGAAGTTTGCACTTTATTGATCAAAGAACCTTTGGATGGATAAATCTAGAAGAATTAGTTCAAGCTAAAGATAACCGGTTAGTTCCTCAATCGGTATTTCATATTTCCCCTGATTTATTTGAAGAAACTTTTGATATGGATAAAACCATTGCTAACATAAAGAGAAGAAAAACTGGAATAAAACAAGCACTGTTAAATCAAGAAATTGTGGCAGGGATTGGAAATATTTATGCTGACGAAGCTTTGTGGTTAGCAAAAACTCACTGGGCAAATATTTGTGAAGATTTAAATGAGAAAAAAATCAAAGAAATATTGATTAGCGCCAAAGAAGTGATGGCCAAAGCGTTAGAAAAAGGTGGAACTTCCTTTGATGATCTCTATATTGACGTCAATGGCGAAAGTGGTTATTTCGAAAACGAATTGAACGCATATGGTCGTGAAGGTGAAAGGTGTTACAGGTGTGATTTGGAAATGGTCCGAGAAGCCTTTTCTAACAACAGAAGTTCAACAATCTGTCCTAATTGCCAACCTCACATACGCCCTCATAGATAGAGTTAGAGGGTTAAGACAAACCCGCTAAATCCGGAGGCAGATCTTGTATTTAAAGAGTCTGACTATTCGCGGATTTAAATCATTTGCTTCTGCTACAACACTTAATTTTGAACAAGGTATTACTGCAGTTGTTGGGCCAAATGGTTCTGGTAAATCAAACGTTGTTGATGCAATTGCTTGGGTAATGGGTGAACAAGGCGCCAAAACTTTACGTGGTGGCACGATGGACGATGTTATTTTTAAAGGTTCAGCTGGACGTGCACCATTAGGTAGAGCTGAAGTTGTTTTAACTATTGATAACACTGATGGCGCACTACCAATTGATTATGCAGAAGTAACAATTTCAAGAACTTTATTTAGAAATGGTGGATCTGAATACGCCATTAACGGAAACGCTTCACGCCTTCTTGATGTACAGGAACTTCTTTCAGATTCTGGAATTGGTCGAGAAATGCACGTGATCGTGGGTCAAGGTCAAGTTGCGTCAGTTTTAAGTGCAACGCCTGAAGATCGTCGAGGATTTATTGAAGAAGCAGCAGGAGTTCTAAAACATAGAAGAAGAAAAGAAAAGGCAGAAAGAAAACTTGATGCCACTCAAGCGAACATGCTTCGCTTACAAGACTTAACAAATGAAATAAGAAGACAACTTAAACCTTTGGCTAGACAAGCAGATGTCGCGCGAAAAGCACAAACAATTCAAGCAGAGCTAAGAGATGCGAAATTGCGTATCTTGGCTGATGACTTGACTCAAATGCGCATCAACATGATGAAAGAAGTTGCTGACGAAACAATTTTGAGAGAAAAGCAAGCAGAAGTAGAAAGCAAAATGAATGTTAAGAAACTTCGCGAATCAGAATTAGAAAGATTGTTATTAGAGGCAACTCCTAGAGTACAAACTGCTCAACAAACTTGGTTCAAACTTGCATCATTAAGAGAACGCTTTTTTGGTACCAGATCTCTTGCTCTGGAACGAGCAAAACTCGTGGAAGAAGAAATTCAAGAACAAACCACAGGTGCAGATCCTGAAGCGTTAGAAAAGGAAGCAAAGTCAACTAGAGAAAATTCTTATGAATTACAAAAAGATGTTGAAGTTGCTAAGAACTTCTTAAGTAAATCATCGGGTGAAAGAAATGCCACCGAAGAGTTATTTCAAACAGAACAAGCTCGTCACACCAATGCAATTAAATCTGCAGCTGATAAGCGCGAAGAATTTGCCAGATTAAATGGACAAGTCAATGCCGCAAAATCTCGTATTGAAGCTCGCGCCAGTGAAGCAACAAGATTAGAAGTTGAAGTTAGAGAAGCACGCGAACGTGCTGAAAAAGCAAAAACAGAATTCTTATCCCTTGAATCTCAAATTGCAGGACTTGATGGTGTTGAAAAAGGATTAGACACTCAATACGAACAAGCTTCAAAAGAATTAGCAGCAGCAGATGCAAAAGTTGCTGAACTAGAAATTAAATCTCAAGAAACTGCTAAATCAAAAGCAGCATTGACAGCAAGAGCAGAAGCTTTACAACAATCTTTGTTAGAAGAAGTTGACGGTGGAGATTCATTATTAAATTCTGGTGATGATTCATTAATTGGTTCTCTTTCTACATTGTTAAGAATTGAAAGTGGTTGGGAATCAGCAGTTGCTGTTGCATTAGGTGATGCTGCAAATGCAATTGCTGCAAAATCTGTAAACGATGCAATTAGATCCATTAATAAACTTAAGAACAACAAAACTGGTAGAGCTGCAGTTCTTTTAGCTGATGCTCTTTATGAACAAAACAACGCACCCGCTGCTCCACCGTTTTCTAGAAGCGCAATTGAATTAGTAAATGCACCATATGAATTACAAAATGCTTTAAAGAAATTACTGCGAGATGTGGTAATTGTTGAAACATTAGAAGATGCTCAAGAAGCTGTGAGATTACAACCAAGACTAACTGCTGTAACTAGAGATGGCGACAAAGTAACTTCTTATTACGTAATTGGTGGAACAGTAAATACTCGTTCTCGTATTGAAGCAAAAGCTAATGTTGAAAAAGCTGAAACTGAAAGAGATCAAACAAGTGCGCTAGCTGATCAACTTAGATTTGAATTACAAAATGCCAAAGATGAACAAAAACAAGCCTCTGAAAAAGTTGAAGCTGCCCTTGCTTTGCTTTATGAATCAGATGCAGAACTAGCTGCAATTGCTGAAAAACTAGCAGCATTGGGTGAGCAAAACAGATCTTCCCAAGCAGAAGCAGAAAGATTAGATAGTTTGCTTCGCGCATCCCACACCGCACGTGCTGATGATGAAAGAGTGCTTCGTGAAATTGAAACTCGTTTAGTTGATTCTGGAACAGAACCTGAAGAAGTAATTGAAATAGATTCTTCAGAATTAGAAAGATTAAGAGCACTACTTGAAACCACAAGAGCTGCAGAAGTTGATGCCCGCCTTGCTATGCGAACAGCTGAAGAAAGATTGGCTGCTGTTGTTCAAAGAGCAGAACAACTTGAAAGAACAGCAAGCAGTGAAAGAGTGTCTCGCTCTAAAGCAATGGAACGTCGTGAACAAAGAAGACGCGAAGCCCATATCGCCAATGCAGTATTCCAAGGTGTGGAAACAGCCATCTCTTATCTGGAAAATTCATTAATCACAGCAGAGCACGAAAGAGACGAAGCAACCAAACTTCAACAATCTATGGAACAAGAAGTGCAACAAGTACGCCATGCCATTAGAGATTTAGGTTCAGAATTAGAACGCCTGGTAGACACAGTGCATCGTGATGAAGTTGCCCGCATGGAACAAAGATTAAGAATTGAACAAATTGAGCTCAAAGGTTTGGAAGATTACGGCATTGAAGCCGAATCTTTGTTGAAGGAATACGGTCCAGATCAATTAGTTCCTCAGATTGTGCACATTGATGAAGATGCAGATCCTGATATGCCAATTCCTGCACCAAAAGAACCAGAAGCATATGTGCGCGAGAAGCAAGAAAAACGTGCTCTTGATGCAGAGAAGAAATTAGCGCTTCTTGGTCGAATTAACCCACTTGCTTTAGAAGAATTCAGCGCTTTAGAAGAAAGAAATCAATTCCTCACAGAGCAATTAGAAGATGTAAAAAAGACCAGAAAAGATTTGTTAGAAGTTATTGCTGAAGTAGAACAAAGAGTGCAACAAGTATTCAACGAAGCCTATAAAGACGTGGCCCGTGAATTTGAAACAGTGTTGCCACGACTTTTCCCAGGCGGAGAAGGAAGATTAGTTTTGACTGATCCAGAAAATATGCTCACCACTGGAATTGATATCGAAGTTAAACCACAAGGCAAACGTTATTTACGACTTTCACTTCTTTCTGGTGGAGAAAGATCTTTGGCAGCCGTTGCATTCCTGGTTGCATTGTTTAAAGCAAGACCTTCACCGTTCTACATTCTTGATGAGGTTGAAGCAGCTCTTGATGATGCCAACCTTGGTCGTCTCCTTGAACTTTATGAAGAACTAAGACAAAACTCTCAATTAATTATTGTCACACATCAAAAGAGAACCATGGAAATTTGTGATTCACTCTATGGAGTCTCAATGCGAGGCGATGGTATTTCAACAGTGGTAAGTCAAAGGATTCGTGAAGTACGAGAAGATCAACCAGCATAAACTCTGGTCATGGGAATCTTTAGTAGGAAAAACAAGGAAGAAAAACCTTTAAAAACCAAATCTACATTTGGCTCTAACTTACTTAATATTTTTTCTCGTTCCACTCTTGATGATCAAGCTTGGCAAGAAATTGAAGATACATTAATTATGGCGGATGTGGGAATCAAAACTACCCAAGAAATAGTTCAAGAATTAAAAAACAATCCCACTCTAAAAAGTGCTCATAGCGCTGAAGAAGGAAAAGAAGTTTTAAGAAATCAATTGATTGATTCCCTTGCAACAAGTAATAGAAGTTTAAATATTTCAGCAACTCCTTCAGTGATCATTATGGTAGGAATTAATGGCACAGGTAAAACAACAACGGTAGGAAAACTTGTTCATAAATTAAAAAGTGCAGGAAACAAATGTGTGCTAGGTGCAGCTGATACTTTCCGCGCAGCTGCTAGTCAACAATTACAAACCTGGGGAGAAAGAAGTTCTGTTCCGGTAGTGGTTGGTCCAGAAAACTCTGAACCATCAGCTGTTGCATTTAATGCTGTGCAAGAAGGTTTAGCAATCGGTGCCAAAGTTGTAATCATTGATACCGCAGGAAGACTGCACACAAAAGCTGGGCTGATGGATGAATTAGGCAAAGTAAAAAGAGTGATTGAAAAACATGCCACTGTTACCGAAACTTTGTTAGTAATTGATGCCACCACCGGTCAAAATGGATTAATTCAAGCAAGAGTTTTCACTGAAGCAGTTGAAGTAACAGGAATTGTCTTAACTAAATTAGATGGTTCTGCCAAAGGTGGAATCGTGATTGCTGTGCAAAGAGAATTAAAAGTTCCCGTTAAGTTTGTTGGAATTGGTGAAGGAATTGATGATCTAATTGAATTTAACGCCGAAGACTTTGTAGATGGATTGCTAAATTGAGACCCACCACCAAACAAGTCATTGAACACTTTAAAATGACTACATTGCCGGTGGAAAGCACTTATTTTGTTAAAACTTACAGATCAAAAACCAGCAGACCAGATGGATCAGCTGATGGCAGTGCCATCATTGCACTTTATTCAGATGAACCTAGAAGTTGTTCGTTATTTCATAGATTGAAATATGAAGAAGTCTGGCATTTTTATGCAGGAGATCCAATTAGATTAGTTTTGCTTTACCCAGATAAAACCAGCAAAGAAGTAATTCTTGGTTCAGATTTCACAAAGGGTGAATTAATTCAATTTACAGTTCCTGCAAATGTGTGGCAGGCAGGAGAAATCGTCAAAGGGGGAGAGTGGGGACTCTTTGGTTGCACCATGTCTCCAGGATTTACCGGTGAAATATTTGAAGGTGGTTATTATTCTGATTTAATTAATGATTTTCCTGATCGCGCAGATGACATTAAAAGACTTGCGGTGCCTGCGGAGCACGAGAAAAGTATGCCTAAAGGATACGAAAACTAAATCTTTCCCAAGATTAAAAGAACGCCTGATATAAATATCAATACAAAAACCATATTTCTTATCAAACCAATTGTCATTTTCTTGACCAGATCTGTTGCCAGTGAAACTCCAAAGAGTGCAGATACAGTTGAAATTACAACTGGTAACCAAAAACCATCTGATGAAATAATAGAGGTGGTAAAAATAGTTGAGCCATAAACACTTAAACGTGTGATATCCACAAGAACTGCAACACCAACACCTGTGGCAATGAAGCTATTTTTACTTAGACCACTCTTTACTAAAAAGGCTGATCTAAATAATCCCTGGTAACCACTCAATCCTCCAAAAAATCCTGAAATTACCCCACCCAGTGGTGCCCATTTAATACCAATTTTTAGATTTCTTATGGCAGGAAACATTTCTAGAAACGAAATAGAGATAATCAAAATACCAAGAAGAATTTCTAAATTTCTTTCGTTACTAGACAATTTCTGTAACATGTAAGCACCGACAATTGCGGCCAATAAAGCGGGAAGACCAAATCGAATAAGAATTTTGACATTAATTTTTTTAAAGTAAATGAATAATTTATAGAAGTTATTCAAGAAGTGCACTATCGCAGTGGAGGGCACTGCGATAGCTACTGGGAAAAAAAATATAAAAACCGGGAGTAAAATCGTGCTTATTCCAAAGCCTGTAAAAAGAGTCAAACCGCCAGCAAAAAATGAAAGAAATGCCAGGATCAAATATTCAGCGACTGTATTGTCCATGATTAAGCCGATTTCGAAAATTTCGGATCAGTGATGATCTCTTGCCAGTCATTTTTTCTGGCAATTCTTAACAACTCTTTATTCGGATTAACCACGATAGGTGTTCCAACAGCACTCAAAAGTGGAAGATCATTTAAAGAATCACTGTATGCATATGCATGATCTAGATTTATGCCCATTGAATCTGAAAGCTTTATAACAGCTTTGGACTTATTTTTTCCATGCAATACTCCACTGCGAAGTTTCCCGGTATATCTTCCATCTTCAATTTCTGCAATTGTTCCTAAAGCACCAGTCATATTTAAGCGAGAGGCAATTCCGCTAGCAATTTCAATTGGACTTGCTGTCACTATCCAGGTTTGCTGACCACGATCGTGGTGCCATCTCAGGGAGGCTAGAACTTCTGGATATAAAGCTTCACCTAAAGAGTCAGCTAAGGAAGATTCACACATCTGAATCAATTCGGTTTGCTCTCTCCCAGCAACCAGTTTCAAGGCTTTTTCGGTGATAATTTCTTGAATTCGTTTATCTTCAGTTCTGGTTCTGATAAATATTGCTTGGGCGGTAGCGAATTTGGCTAATTCTCGCTTAGTAAAGAATCCTTGTTTGACTAAGTGTTTGGCGAAATAAAACATAGAGGAACCCTTGACCAGGGTGTTATCTAAATCAAAGAAAGCTACGCTCATGGCGTAATCTTTTCAAATATTTCCGGTGAAGGAAACGTCGAAACCGTCCAAATCTTGATATTCAATATTCGTTAACAAACACTTAACCTAAATATCGACAAGATTTGACCTAAAATTGAGTCAATTATGGTGTGATAATTGGAATAGTGGCCGAGTCATTTTGGCCCAGAATTAATGGTGTATCAAACTCTGTTTTGCGCACCACCAAATACTTAAAGTCACAAGGCCATGAGGTAACAATAATTGCCGCTGGTCAAAATCAAACTGAAGAACCCCTTGATGTCGAAGTCATCAGAATTAACAGCATCACTGTTCCCTCCATTCATGATTACGACCTAGCAATTACTACAAAACGACAATTAGAAAAAATATTTAAGAAAAAAGGGTTTGATCTTTTACATATTGCATCACCCTTTGTTCTAGGTGAAATTGCGCTTCGTGCAGCCAAAGTATTAGAAATACCAACTGTTGCTGTTTATCAAACAGATGTTACAGGATTTGCTAAATACTATGGATATTCTTCTGTCTCAAAATTTTCTGACTTATGGCTAAGCCACATTCATAATTTGGCGACTTTGAATTTGGTTCCATCAAAATGGGCAAAGACAAAACTTGAAGAACTAAACGTTAAAAACCTAAACATTTGGGGCCGAGGCGTTGACACCAATGCATTTAATCCAAAAAATAGAGATTTAAGTTTAAGACTTAAATGGAATGATCGTGCGGACATTTTCGTAGGATACGTTGGAAGATTAGCTCCTGAGAAAAATATTGAAGATCTCAAATACATTCCTGATTCACCCCGAATTCAAGTTGTAGTAATTGGGGATGGACCAAGTAAATACAAATTAGAAGAAGATATGCCTAATGCGATATTCACTGGAAGATTGACTGGAGATTGGCTAAATCAGGCTTACGCTTCACTAGATGTATTAATTGCTCCAGGAAGAAACGAAACTTTCTGCCAGGTTGCTCAAGAAGGATTGGCTGCTGGATTATGTGTGATTGCTCCGGAGCAAGGAGCAACTCACGAACTAATAATTCCTAATGAAACAGGTTTTATTTATGAAAACGCTAGTGATGAATCCTTTAAAAACATCTTTAAAGAATTGCTAAGTGATCCGAATTTACTTCAAAGATTTTCAATAAGTGCTCGATCTGCAGTCGAGGAAAATACCTGGGAAAATGTCTGCCACCAGCTCCTGACCCATTACGGAAACGCACTAGGTAAAAAATTGGCAAGTGTGGCCTAATGATAAAAATAGTTCAAATTGCTAATTTTTTTGGGCCTAAATCAGGTGGACTAAAGACCAGCATGATTGAACTGGCTAAACAATATAGTTCTCGTGATATCAAATGTTTACAAATTATTCCAGGAATAGATTTCACTCACACTTCAACTAGTTATGCAGATGTAATAACTATTCCAAGTTGGAAAATTCCATTTAGTGGTGGATACCGAATGATCATTAAGACAGGTAAAATTAAGAAAATTCTTACTGAGTTTTCACCTGATGTAATAGAAGTTAACGATCGATTGACATTAATTGGGATAGCGCCTTGGGCTAGACAAAGAGGCATAAAAACAGTACTTTTTGCCCACGAAATACTCACAAATGTTTTAAAAGTATTTTTTCCATTTATTCCAAATTTGTCGTCTCTCGTCGCAAAACACAATAGAAACACCTTTGGAAAATTTGATTATGTAATTGCTACAACAAAATTTGCAGCTCAGGAATTTAAGAACGTACAAGCTAATAATCTAGTTATAGTTCCCCTGGGAGTAGATTCAGAAATTTTTAATGAAAACAGAGCAGATTTAGAATTGAGAACACATACCAGTTTTCCCAAATTAGTTATATGTAGCAGATTATCTAAAGAAAAGAATCCAGAAGTTGCTTTCAAAGTTCTAGCTGAATTAGTTGCGCAAGGTTTAAATCCTCGTTTATATGTGATAGGCGCTGGACCTTTAAAAAATAAACTAAAGAAAAAATACAAAAACTTACCAATTGAGTTTGTCGGGTTTATCAAAAACAGAACAGAAGTAGCAAAATACTTAGCCTCAGCAGATATTGTATTAGCCCCTGGACCAAATGAAACTTTCTGTTTGGCAGCGCTAGAAGCGTTAGCTTGCGGAACCCCTGTGATCGCTTCAGATAAAAGTGCTTTGAAAGAAATTTTAGTTAATGGCGGTGGTGCATATGTTGATGACCAAATTGATAATTGGGTCGAATCTGTGTGCGTAATTTCAACAAATCCAGAAAATAGAAAAAGAGCACTAGAAAACTCAAGAAATTACTCATGGCATAAAACAGCAAGTGAATTGCTTGCGCTCTATCAAGTAACCCAACTAGAAAAGGAGTTAGTCGCATGAACGCATCAAACGGCGTACTTGATCTAAATTCAGTTGGTCAAAGAGTGTTGCAGTTACGTCTCAAGCAAAATTTAAGAGTCGTGGCACTGGGAGATAGTTCTGTTTATGGAATTGGTGATCTGGGCGGGAAAGAATCACAAGTTGGATATGGATGGACAGGTCGTCTGGCTCATGATTTGCAAGCAACTAAATATTTGAATCTGAGTAAAAATGGTGCACGCGCATCAGATGTATTAATTGAACAACTTCCTAGTGCATTAGCTGTTCGTGCTGATCTTGCTTTGATTTGTGTCGGTGGCAATGATGCTCTGAGAAACAATTTTGATCCAGTAAAAGTTGCTCATAGTCTTTATAAAGTTATAAGTGAATTGGAAGCAAATGGAACAGTTGTTGTGCTCTTGGCGATTCACGACCCATCAAGAATTGCTCCTGCTCCCAAATCAATCAAATGTGTTCTCTTAGATAGAGCATTACAAGTAAATGCTGCTCTGAGATGGGCTAGGTCAAAAACAAACGCAGTCTTGATCGAAACCATTGATAGAGAAGAAATTTATGACAGAAAGAATTGGCATATCGATCGCATGCATCCTGGCCCAAGAGGACATCAAATATTGGCTGATTTAGTTAGACGTGAGCTTTCACTTCCTAGAAGATCAAAAGAAAAATTGCCAACACACTCCAATCAAGAGACAAAAGCAAAGACAATTTGGCTTCTTACTAATGGATTCAAATGGTTTGCTCGTAGAAGCATAGATTTATTGCCCGCTTTGATTTATTTATTAATTAAGGATGCTCTTCGATTAGGTTCAATTTCATCTGGATATGCCATCAGACTTAAAATTTATCTCGAAATTGTGCTACTAAACCTGTTTGAAGATGGGTATAAAGCAATTAGGAATACCACATTAGATACAGAAGATGTGTTTAATATTTCATTTGCATGGAGAAGTCCTGTTAAGCAAGAAATATTAATGTAGGGATTACCTCGATTTAACGCCCTAGACACAATGATTACGTAGTCTTAACTCATGAAAACAAAAAGAATTGCCCTGATTGCCCACGATAAGAAAAAAAGCGATATTTTGGCTTGGGTTTTAGCAAATCAAAATGTATTAAAAGAATTTGAACTTGTAGCAACTGGCACTACAGGCAAATTAATCAAATTAGAGTCAGGTCTACCAATCGAAGTAGTTGAAAGCGGACCCCATGGGGGAGATTTACAAATCGGTTCACAAATGGTGGAAGGCAAAGTAGATGTCTTGATTTTCTTTTGGGACCCATTAGAGCCGCAACCACACGATCCAGATGTTAAAGCCTTATTACGCATGGCTGTTTTGAAAAATATTCCAACAGCCTGTAACAGGGCCACAGCTGATCTATTTATCACCTCAGGGCTGCTAAACCCTCAGCAGAGCCCAAAGCGCGTGTTACAAAATTTAACAATCTCGTAACACTAATTACCCCCTGAAGAAACTTATCTAGGGCAATATTTCTTTCATACCTGGTCGCAATGGCGCGTGATGGTTTAGAAATTAAATCCCAATATTTAAAGGATGTGAATTTTATTTATGCCTGAAATCAGTGCGGGAGATACCGCCTGGGTCTTAGTAAGTACGGCGCTTGTTTTAGTTATGACAGCACCAGCACTTGCTTTGTTCTACGGTGGCATGGTTCGCGCTAAATCGACATTGAACATGATGATGATGTCATTTGGTGCATTGTTTGTGGTGGGAATCATCTGGGTAATTTTTGGTTACTCAGTTGCATTTGGTCCGGCACTAGATTCTGGAAGTTTCATTGGAGATCCAACAGCATTTTTGGGACTCAAAGGACTTCTTAATACTTCAGCACTTGCAGTAAATGGTGCTTACTATCCAATTCCAGCAACAGCATTTGTTGCATTCCAAGCAATGTTTGCTGTGATTACTGTGGCACTTATTTCTGGTGCAATTGCAGATCGTGCTCGATTTGGAACATGGTTAGTGTTTTCTGCAATTTGGGTAACAATCGTTTATCTGCCAGTTGCACGAGCTGTGTTTTACTTTGGTGATCAAGATGCAAATGGTGGTGGCTTTATTGCAACCAAAATTAAAGCTCTTGATTTCGCTGGTGGAACCGCAGTGCATATAAATGCTGGTGCTGCTGGATTAGCACTTGCACTTGTGTTAGGTAAGCGAATTGGTTTTGGAAAAATGCTGCTTCGTCCATCTAACTTGCCACTAGTAATGATTGGTGCAGGGTTGCTTTGGTTTGGTTGGTTTGGATTTAACGCAGGCTCTGCCCTTGGTGCAAATGGATTAGCAGGAGTTGCATTTATCAATACATTTACTGCCACTTGTGCTGCAGTTGCCGGCTGGTTACTAATTGAAAGATTGCGCGATGGCCACGCAACTTCATTAGGAGCTGCATCTGGAATTGTGGCAGGACTTGTTGCCATTACTCCTGCATGTGCCTACGTTGACACATGGGGCGCATTAGCAATTGGAGTTATTGCCGGTGCAATCACTGCTTTAGCTGTTGGTTTGAAATATCGATTCGGTTACGACGATTCGCTAGACGTAGTGGGAGTCCACTTAGTTGGGGGAATCGTTGGAACAGTTCTGATTGGTTTCTTTGGAACCACTTCAGTAAACGAATTCAGTGCAAATGGACTACTTTACGGTGGCGGAGCCACTCAATTAGTGAGACAAATTGAGGCTGCAGCAATCGTTCTAGTGTTCTCATTTGTTATCACCTACATTCTGGGAACAATCTTGAGCAAAACTATTGGCTTTAGGGTCTCAAGAGATGAAGAATTAGAAGGTGTTGACATAGCGTTGCAAGCAGAATCTGCTTATGACTTAGTTGAAAGTTCAAAAGGTTCAAGCAAAGGAAAAAGCGCATGAAACTAGTGACTGCAATAGTTAAACCTTTCAAGGTTGAAGACGTAAAAGCTGCACTCCAAGCACAAGGAGTAAACGGCATGACAGTTTCAGATGCCGCAGGTTATGGTCGTCAAGGTGGTCACGTCGAGGTTTACCGCGGCGCTGAATACACCGTTGATCTTGTACCAAAGGTAAGAATCGAAGCATTAATAAATGATTCTGATGTAGCAAAAGTTGTTGATGCAATTGTTGCTGCTGCTAAAACTGGAAAAATTGGTGATGGAAAAGTTTGGGTCATCCCAGTTGAAGATGTAGTAAGAGTGCGAACTGGTGAACACGGCGCCGAAGCGGTGTAGTGGATTACTTAAAAGAACGAAACGAACTACGCGCTGCCCCAATTGGAGCAGCGCGTCGTCGTCATTTTTCAGACTTAACTGATCAGTTCTTAATTGAAATATTTAATAGCGCAGTAAGTGAAAAAGACGTTCACAAAATTGCATTAATTGGCGTAGGCGGCAATGGTCGTCAATCAATGACGCTGGGATCAGATTTAGATCTGGTTTTGGTTCACGAAAATGGTTTTAAGATTGATGAAATTGCCGAAAAGATTTGGTATCCAATTTGGGATTTGGGCTTAAAACTTGATCATTCTGTAAGGACTCCTGCTGAAGTTAGAAAAATGGCCACAGAAGATTTAGCTGTGGTTTTGGGTTGGCTAGATGCCCGCACTATTGCGGGAAACCAAGATTTTGAAAGAGAAATTAGTTCTGCAGTTTTACAAGACTGGAGAGCTTCAACTGATAAACGTTTACCAGAACTTCACGAGATGGTGTTGGATAGAAAAGATAAATTCGGTGAACTTGCGCAACTTATTGAACCAGATTTAAAGGAATCCTACGGTGGTTTAAGAGATGTAACAGTTTTAAGAGCACTTGTTGCATCTTGGAAAACCGACATTCCAAAAGCTGTTTTAGATCAAGTTAATGAAAAACTATTAGATATTAGAGATGCTTTACATACCGTTTTGGATAAACCCACAGATAAATTAATCCGCCAAGAACAACCAGCAGTTGCACAAAAATTGGGACTTAGCGATGCCGATCAATTAATTCGGCAGGTCTCTTCTTACGCAAGAATCATTGCTCACCACAGTGATGTCACTTGGCACCGAGTTAGAAGCAGCGGTAAAAAATCAGGGTTGCTTAACAAATTTCGAGGCGAAAACCGAAGTCCATTAGCAGATGGTGTGGTGGTGCAAGATGATTATGTTGTTTTGGCAAGAGATGTAAAACCTGAAAATGATCCAAGTCTTGGTCTTCGTTTAGCAGCTGCCAGTGCTCAATCTGGTCACTTAATTTCTCCTCATACTTTAGATCGATTAGCAAGTGAATTACCAAAACTTTCAAATCCTTGGCCAAGTGATGCCAGAGATTCATTTGTTTCATTACTTGGTTCAGGCAAACAACTAATTCCAATTTGGGAATCAATTGATTTTGCCGGAATGATAAGTAGTTGGTTACCAATTTGGGATCGAGTCAGAGGATGTCCACAGTCAAGTCAAGTTCATTCTTTCACAGTTGATAGACATTTATTAGAAACAGCAATTAGTGCTAATAAATTTACCCGTGATGTTTCCAGACCTGATTTATTACTAGTAGGTTCTCTTTTTCATGACATTGGTAAAGGTGGTTTAAAGGATCATTCAGATGAGGGTGCAGAAATAATGAGAACACTTGCTCCTCAAATGGGATTTGATGCTGCTGATTCAAAAACACTTGAGCGATTAGTGCAACATCATTTGTTGTTGCCCGAAACTGCTACTAAAAGAGATTTAGAAGATCCTTTAACAATTAGATCAGTGGCTGAAAAAGTTGAAACAGTAGATTTTCTTGAACTTCTACATGCCTTAACTATTGCTGATGCAATTGCAACAGGTCCACTAGCTAGCAGTGATTGGCGTCAAAGCCTAATTGGAGAACTTGTTGCTCGAGTCAAAAATGAAATCAGGGGAGAACGCAAAGAAATAGATCCACATCTAAGTAAGGATAAGCAAGAACTTGCGATGAGAAAAGAAGAAATAGTTGTAGAAGCCACTCCAATTGATCAAGGATTAGCCATCACGGTTGTTGCAAATGATTCTACGGGATTATTAGGAATTATTGCTGGAGTTCTTTCGCTGCAAAGATTATTAGTAAGAAGTGCACGAACTGAAACCATAAACAAACGAGCAGTAACCACATGGCGAGTTACACCTGAATTTGGTGATGCACCCGATCTAATGCAGTTACAAGAATCATTGCGGTTGGCTTTGAATGGTTCTCTGGATGTGTTTGGAAAACTTGCCTTAAGAGCTCAATATCTTCCTAAACCAATCAATGTGACATCTTCAAAAGTATTGGAAATAAAAGGCGTAAGTGAAACAGCAACCGTCATTGAAGTAAGGGCGCATGATGAGCCAGGTTTCTTATCGAAAATTGCCCATGTCATAACAGAAAATGGAGTGGACATCCATGCAGCGATTGTGGAAACACTGGGATCAGAAGTGGTGGATGTGTTTTATGTTAAAGAACCAACTGGTGAAATCTTGAGTCAAGAGCGCTCTGCTCAATTAATGAAAGCACTTGACTACGCTTGCAATCATGTTCCAACAGCTCTCTGATCGCTTAAACAACACCTTTAAAGCCCTTAAAACTAAAGGTCGATTGTCTGAATCAGACATAAATGACACCGTCAAAGAGATCAGAACTGCCTTACTTGATGCTGACGTTGCCCTTTCTGTGGCAAATAGTTTCAGTGAAAAAATCCGTGAAAAGGCATTGGGAATTGAAGTTTCTCAATCCTTAAATCCTGCTCAGCAAGTCATAAAGATTGTCCATCAAGAATTAGTAAATATATTAGGTGGAGATGCAAGAAGATTAACTTTTGCAAAAAATCCCCCAACAGTAATTATGTTGTTAGGTCTGCAAGGTGCTGGAAAAACTACTTTGGCTGGAAAACTAGCAAAGTACTTAGCAAGAGATGGCCACACTCCTTTATTGGTGGCAGCTGATTTACAAAGACCAAATGCAGTTGATCAATTAAAAATTGTTGCTTCCCAAGCAGGTGTTCAAGTATTTGCCCCAGAACCAGGTAATGGTGTGGGAGATCCAGTAAAAGTTGCTAAAGAAGCAATGAAAGTAGCTGAAAAAAATCTGCACGACATGGTCATTATTGATACTGCGGGTCGCCTAGCTATTGATGATGAATTAACTAAACAAGCCCAAAGTATTAGAAAAGCAGTTAACCCACAAGAAACATTGTTAGTAATTGATTCAATGATTGGTCAAGACTCTGTTGTCACCGCACAAAACTTTATGGACAAAGTTGGTTTTGATGGAATTGTTTTAACCAAACTTGATGGTGATGCTCGAGGTGGTGCTGCTCTTTCCTTAAGAGAAATAACTGGCAAACCTGTGATGTTTGCATCCAATGGTGAAAAACTAGATGACTTCGATATTTTCTATCCAGACCGTTTAGCTAATCGCCTACTGGATATGGGTGATGTCTTAACTCTTATCGAACAAGCAGAACGAGTCTTTGATCAAGGACAAAAAGATAGATTTGAAGCAAAACTTGCCAGTGGTGAATCATTTACCCTGGATGATTTCCTGGAGCAATTGCAATCCATTAAAAAGATGGGCTCAATGTCAAAAATGCTAGGCATGCTTCCTGGTATGCAACAAGCAAAGAAACAAATAGAAAACTTTGATGATCGCGAAGTAACAAGAATTGAAGCAATCATTCAGTCAATGAAACCTGAAGAAAGACAAAACCCCAAAGGTATTGATGCGGCAAGAAAAATAAAGATTGCCCAAGGAGCAGGTTGTGAAGTCAAAGATATTAATTCTTTAATTAATAGATTCTCTGAAGCTCAAAAGATGAAGAAAAGAGCTCAAGCCGGTGGAGGAATCCCTGGTATGGGTGGACAAACATTTGTGAAACAAAAACAAAAGTAAAAACCTGGTAAAGGTGCTAAACGAAGTGGTAATCCTGCTAAAAGAGCATCGCAAGAACAAAGAATAAAATTACCAGAAGAAAACGAAATGGGTTCTGGATTTAATTTAAGTTAATCCAACAAAATTGCTATTCGCTCGCCTCGCATGATCGCGTTTACTTCCAGATTTGCTCCCAGGGATTCCACATATTTTCTTAAAGTGCTCAATTGGATGTCAGGACCATTTTCGATGGCTGAGACCCTTCGTTGCGAAATTTCCATGATTTCAGCTAATTCT
>JAPLAV010000030.1 GCA_026393095.1 Actinomycetota bacterium
AACATATTCAGCACCATAAGAAATGCCATGTCCTGCAGGAACTTCTTTTACTACTGCTGCATTTGCTTTCAAACTCATTGCTGGTCTTAATCCATATTCACTTGCTTTACCAACTTCTCCACCAGGAGTGATTCCATAAACTGCAATTCCAGGTCTTACTAAATCAAAGTGAGCATTAGGTGCAGTTAAGGTTGCAGCACTGTTTGCTGCATGTTTCATTAAATTCTTAAATCCTCTGGATTCGACAAACTTAAAACTTTCATCTAATACTTCTAATTGTCTAGCAATAGTTGGACTACTTGGAGCATCAGCTAGAGCAAAATGTGTCCAAACAGCAACCACATTAATTTGTCCTGCTGCTTTTGCTTCTTCAAGTACATTTGTTAGATCCGCTAAATCATTTGGCATAACACCATTTCGACCTAAACCTGTATCTACTTTGATGTGAACATTTGCAGACTTTCCAGATTTCTTAGCAGCACCAATTATTGCTGAAGCAATTTCAATTGAGGAAACAGAAACATCAATATCTAAATCAATGCACTCTTGCCAATTATCACTTGGTGAACCTAACCAAGTTAAAATTCTTCCCTTATCGCCAGATTTTCTTAATTGAATAGCTTCTTCTAAAAGCGCTGTTCCTAACCAAGTTGCACCACCTTGTCTGGCAGCTTTGGCAACTGGAATTAATCCATGACCGTACGCATCGGCTTTAACAACAGCCATTACTTCAGAATTCTTTGCTAAATCTTGCAAAACTTTTACGTTATCTCTAATTGCTGCAAGGTCAATATAAGCACCGCGCAAATTACTCATTTTTGAATCATCCTAATTAAATAATTTATTGCTTTTCAGCAATAACAAAAGCTGTAGCAATGTTTCCATCATGAGATAAAGATAGATGCCAATTAGTAATTCCTTGACGTTTTGCTTCTGCTGCAACTGTGCCACTTAATTCCAAATATGGTTTGCCACGTTCGCCTATTAAGATTTCGCAATCTTGCCAACTCAAACCGGCAGGAGCACCTAATGCTTTTGCAACTGCTTCTTTGGCAGCAAATCGTGCTGCTAATGAAACAGCATTTTCTCCTTTGCCACCAGGAGTATTTAATTCTTTTTCAGTAAACAAACGAGTATTCAAACCTGGAGTTCTAACTAAAGATCCTTGAAAGCGTGGAGTATCAACAACATCTACGCCAATTCCGATGATCATGAGAAATTAATTCCTTCTATTCAACTGTTACTGATTTAGCCAGATTACGGGGTTGGTCGACATCGTGGCCTTTCAGGGAATCCGAATTATGTGATCTGCGAAATCAAGGATTGAATCATCGCCTTCTTCCACGATCAAAATAGTTTTAGCTCCCCTTGCTCTTACTTCTTGAATATTTGAAACAACTTTTTCGTGTAATTCTTTTTCTTCTCTTAAACTTGGCACAATTACTACTACTGGAATTCCATCTTCAATTAAAGCAATTGGACCATGCTTTAATTCTCCAGCAGCAAATCCTTCTGCGTGCATATAAGCAAGCTCTTTTAACTTCAAAGCACCTTCTAGAGCAACTGGAAAGCCGACATGTCTTCCGATAAATAACACACTTTGGGCGTTCACATACTTTTTGGCTAATTCATTTACCGCATCTGTGGTGTCAAGAACAACATCTATTTGATGAGAAATATCAGCCAGTTCATTCATTACTTGTTTTATTTCAGCAGTTGGTTTATCAAGTCTTAGCTCTGCAAAATAAAGAGATAATAACTCAACGGCAACTACTTGGGTTAAAAATGCTTTGGTGGAAGCAACTGCAATTTCAGGTCCACCACGGGTGTAAAGAACTGCATCTGATTCCCTAGGAATAGTCGCACCTTGGGTATTACAAATTGCTAATACTTTGGCACCTTGAGATTTTGCGTGACGAATTGCCATCAA
>JAPLAV010000011.1 GCA_026393095.1 Actinomycetota bacterium
AGCAAATTTTGGATAACTGGGGCAGCGAAGGCTGGGAGCTAGTTCAGATAGTTCCTGGGGCAAATCCGGAAAACTTAGTGGCTTATTTCAAGAGAGCAGTTAACTAACTTACTTCTGCTTTTCCTTCATAAATTCATAAACGTACTTAGCAAAAGACAAAGCACAAGTCCATGCAGGAGAAACTGCATTAAGAACATGTGTTGAATTCTTATCTCCTTCAATCACAAAATCCATCTCTAACTTGTTTTGTTCCAAATCAAATAATTGGGCTCTAATGCCACTTTTTCCTCGAAGGTTAAAGTCAGCAACATTTATTCCTTCAGCTAAAAGAGATGCCTGTTTTACTAAATAGGATCTGGAATATTTTGGCAGTTCTTGTTTAATTAATGCACCAAAATCATGGTGCGGAGAAAATGCCATTCTTGGTAGATCCGTTGCAACTTGAAATAATTCTTGAACTTTAAAGTTACTTAACATTCGATAATTTTCTCGCCACAATGCAGGAATTGCAGTTGGACCAATTTTTACTTTACCTTCATCAGTAACAGTTAAGTGCACACCAAGAAAAGGATTTCTGGCATCAGGAATTGGATAGATATGTCTTGTTAATTTATCTTTTTGGTTTGGGGCATACCAATAAAGACCTTTGAATGGAAGCATTCTGTATTTGTGACCGAAATCAAATTTGTGTGCAACTTTATCTGCATAAAGTCCTGCACTATTAATTACATGACTGGCACTAATTGTTGATTTAGATAAAACAACATTGTTGTTATCTCTTTTAACAAAAGATTGACCTAATATTATTTCTCCACCAAGCTTTAAGAAATCTTTTTCTAAAGCTTTTATAACTTTTTGCGGACTTGCAGATCCAGTGTTTGGTGACCATAAAGCTTTGTCGTGAGTCTTTGCTCTTGGTTCTAATTCTTTTAATTGTTGTTTATCAACAATTTCTATTGTCACACCATTTTCAATTCCACGACGATAAAGCTCTTTTAATGATTCTTCTTCTTTAGCATTTTTTGTCACAACAACTTTTCCAACGTTTTTGATAGGAACATCGTTTTCAGCACAGAATTCTCGAAGTAATCTATTGCCATCAACAGTTAATTTTGCTTTCAAAGAATCTGGTGAGTAATAAAAGCCTGCGTGTAAGACTCCACTGTTTCGACCTGAGGCATGAAGACCAACTTCGGTTTCTTTTTCAACGATTATGACTTTGCTGTTTTTGTTATTAAGTAAGATCTCGCGAGCAATGGCTAGGCCTATTACCCCGGCCCCAATTACTAGAAAGTCGCAAGATTTATTTGTCATGAGGTTAGTTTTTCACCATTTTGGATTAAGCGACACGCTCAAATGAAACTAGGGACCAAGGTGTCGTTTCACTACTTATATAGCGCAATTTGTCGACCCCGTTTCCCCACAGAATAAACAGTATTGCAGGGACGAATTAGTGCACTTTGTGCGTGAATCAGTCCTTAAGGGTAGGGCTATACATATTTATTATTCATATCTGTGTCTAAAGTGTCGCGAAGGAAGAAAAACCAAGGAGAAAACGTGTCCCACACACTAATTGCTTCAGGCGCCGCTGACGTCGTCTTGAGCTCAACTGGCCGAAGCCAGG
>JAPLAV010000078.1 GCA_026393095.1 Actinomycetota bacterium
TATCCACCAAATGGACTTGTTGGATCAAACTTGTTAAATGTATTTGCCCACACCACACCAGCTCTTAATCTGTGTGCAACTTCTAGAATTCGTGAACCCTTTTCAGTCCAAATTCCAGTACTTAAACCAAATGGAGTGTTGTTGGCTTTTTCAATTGCTTCATCAGGAGTTCTGAAGGTAAGCACACTTAATACTGGGCCAAATATTTCTTCACGAGCTATTCGATGAGAAAGAGAAACATTAGTGAACACTGTGGGGGCAAACCAAAAGCCTTTATTTGGAATTTCACAAGGAGCACTCCACATTTCTGCTCCTTCAGATTTTCCAGCATTAGTTAATTCTTTAATTTTGGCTAATTGGGCTGCAGAGTTAATGGCACCAATATCAGTGTTCTTATCTAGGGGATCGCCTAATCGAAGGGTTTTCATTCGCTCATATAGAAGATTCAAGAATTCATCAGAAATAGATTCCTGTAAGAGCAATCTAGATCCAGCACAACAAACGTGTCCTTGATTAAAGAAAATTCCGTTAACAACACCTTCAACTGCTTGATCCATTGCGGCATCGTCAAAAACAATATTGGCAGCTTTGCCACCAAGCTCTAAAGTAACTTTTTTGTTGGTTCCCGCAACAGTTTGAGCAATAAGTCTGCCAACTTCTGTGGAACCAGTGAAGGCGACTTTATTAACATCAGGGTGTTCAACTAAGAATTTTCCAGTTGCACCTGCACCAGTAATGATGTTTACAACACCATCTGGAAGTTCTGCTTGTTGACAGATTTCAGCAAATAACAATGCTGTCAGGGGAGTTGTTTCTGCAGGTTTAAGAACGACAGTATTTCCAGCAGCTATTGCTGGTGCGATCTTCCAGGCCAGCATTAATAGTGGAAAATTCCAAGGAATAATTTGTCCAGCAACACCTAGTGGTTGTGGGTTTTTACCTAATCCTGCGTAATCAAGTTTGTCGGCCCAGCCTGCGTAATGAAAGAAGTGTGCAGCAACCAAAGGAATATCAATGTCTCTACTTTCTCGTATAGGTTTACCGTTGTTCATTGATTCCAAGACTGCTAATTCACGTGATCTTTCTTGAATGATTCGAGCTAAGCGGTATAGATATTTTCCACGTTCTGATCCTGGAAGTTTTGACCAAGATTTAAAAGCTTTACGCGCCGCCTTAACTGCTTCGTCAACATCTTTTTGACTTGCTTCAACTATTTCTGACAGGACTTCTTCGGTAGCAGGGTTAATTGTTTTGTAATTAGAGCCTGCTTTACTTTTAATAAATTTTCCACCAATAAATAGTTCATAATTGGATTTCAAATTAACAATTTTGGTTGATTCTGGAGCTGGGGCGTATTCAAAAACCATTAGTCCACCGTCACATAATCTGGACCTGAGTAGGCACCATTCTTCATCTTTTGTCTTTGCATTAAAAGATCATTCAATAAACTTGAGGCACCAAATCTAAACATATTTGGATTCATCCAGTTATCGCCTAAAGTTTCTTTGAGTAGCACTAAATACTTCATGGCATCTTTTGTTGTCTTTATTCCACCTGCAGGCTTCATGCCGATTCGACGGTGAGTTGCTGTTTCAAAATCTCTAATTGCTTGCAACATCACAAGGGTTACTGGAAGTGTTGCTGCTGGTTGGACTTTTCCAGTAGAAGTTTTAATAAAGTCTGCTCCAGCTAACATCGCAATCCAAGATGCTTTCTTCACGTTGTCATAAGTTTTTAATTCGCCAGTTTCTAGAATTACTTTCAAGTGAGCAGCGCCACAAGTATGTTTGATTGCTTGTATCTGATCATAAATATCTAAGTAGCGACCTTCATGAAATGCTCCACGATCAATAACCATGTCAATTTCATCTGCACCTTGAGAAACTGCATCAGCAGTGTCTTGTAATTTTGCAGCTAAAGAAACTCGTCCAGATGGAAAACCTGTGGCGACGGCGGCAACTTTAATGTTTGTGCCAATTAAGTTTTCTTTTGCAATTCCAACTAAATCGCTATAAACACAAACTGCAGCCACACTTGGCACGCTTGGATCTAACGGATCTGGTCTCTTAGCTTTGGCACAAAGGGATTTTATTTTGCCTTTTGTGTCCATGCCTTCCAAAGTTGTTAAATCAATCATGCGAATTGAAAGTTCAATACCTTCTGCTTTAGCAGTTGTTTTTATGGAACGAGTGCCTAATTTGGCAACTCTTTCTTCAACACCAACTTTGTCTACTCCAGATAACCCGTTGAGGAATTTTTTAAGTGCTGAATCACTATTTGTGGCATCACGAAGAATCGTGGGCAGCACTAACGGATCGTCTTTAAGCACGTTTACAGCGTATCGAAGTGGTATTTATATTAAATAGTCGTGAGTAATTGATGCACAGATTCAGCCAGAGAATCTAATTCTTTTTTGGCAATTGCCCTATTCTCTTGAGGATTTCCCGGCAGCGTTGTTACTTCTAGGTAGCACTTTAATTTTGGCTCAGTACCACTTGGGCGAACTATGATTCTGCCATTTTTTGTCAGCAATCTTATGCCAGAAGATGGGAGAAGACCATCTATTCCTTGATTCATATCTTCAACTTTTTCAACACTAAATTCACCAATTTTTGTTGGGGACTTAGAAATAAGTTTCGAAGTTATTTCTTTGGCTTTGGTAACTGAATCAAATCTGAAACTTAATTGTCTAGTTAAATGCACACCAAATTCCTCATAAACACCATTTAGTATTTCTTCAGCAGAAGTATTATCTTGTTTTAGATAAGAAAACATTTCAACAATACGCAGCGCTGCCGTAACCCCATCTTTATCTCTCACAAATTCTGGATCCGTGCAATAACCAATTGCTTCTTCATAACCAAAAATAAGTTCATCTAAATGGCCCATCCATTTAACACCAGTTAAAGTCGTTGCCCCTTTTAGTCCATTAGCTTTTGCCATTTTTGGGACAAGGGAACTTGAAACGATGGAGGCAACCATTTGTCCCTTTAAGGAAACATTAGTTAATTTAGATTTTTGTAATAACCACCAGGCAATTAGAAATCCTAATTCGTCACCACTTAAAACTTTCCAATTTCCTTTTTCAGGAATTGCAACAGCACATCTATCAGCATCTGGGTCATTGGCAATTGCTACGTCTGCATTAATTTTTTTAGCTAGAGCAAGCAGTAAATCCATCGCTCCTGGTTCTTCTGGGTTTGGAAAAGAAACCGTAGGAAAATCTGGATCTGGTTTAGTTTGTTCAGCAACATTTATTGATGGATTAAATCCTGCTTCTTTCATGCAAGCATCAAAAGTGTCTTGGCCAACACCATGCATCGGAGTAAAGGCAACTTTTATTTGGCCATAATTATTGTTTACAAGTTGAGCAGCTCTTTGGTGATACTGAGTAGTGAGATCTATTTCATTCCAGCCAGAAGCAAGTTTGATTTCGTCTGCCATGGGGGCAGATTTAATTAGTTGGGCAATTTCTTTGTCCATTGGAGGAATAATCCCAGCGCCTAAATGATCATAAACTTTATAACCGTTATCTCTGGGTGGATTATGTGATGCGGTAATCATTACTCCAGCATCAGCACCAATATGTCTTACACCAAAAGCTAACACAGGAGTAGGAAGCTTTGATGGCAATCTAAATACTTCTAAACCAAGGGCAGTTGCAACTCCACAAACATCTTGTGCAAATTGATCAGACATATGACGCGCATCATTGCCCACAATTAATTTAGATTTTTTACCAGGATTTTTATTTAATAAATATTGACATAAGCCATAGGTGGCTCTAATTACAACAGCACGATTCATTCTTGATTGGCCTGCATCAATTTCTGCTCTCAATCCGGCAGTACCAAATTCAAGATCTCCTGCGAAAAGTTCAGTCAATTTCTCTACATTGTTATTTTTAATTAATTCTTCGACCTGTTTTTTGGTCTTTAAGTCAGGATCATGATTGGCCCAATTTTGAGCAACTGCGATTAATTCATTACTCACAGTTTTTCAATAACTTTCTTTAGTAAATCACCCATTCGAGAAGCAGCTGCTAAACCTGCAGCTAATACTTCTTCGTGATTTAAGTGTTCATCAGTAAGGCCAGCTCCAGGATTTGTCACCATAGAAATACCTAAAACTTCTGCTTGGGCTTCGCGAGCAGCAATTGCTTCTAAAGCAGTAGACATTCCAACTAGATCTCCACCAAGTTTAATTGCCATTTGCACTTCAGCAGGGGTTTCGTATTGTGGACCATGAAATTGTACATAAACGCCTTCATCTAAAGAAGGATCAATTTCTTGAGCAATTTTTCTTAATCTCTTGGAATAAACTTCACTAACATCTAGAAATCTTGGACCAACTAAAGGAGTTGCTCCTGTTAAATTGATGTGGTCTCTAATTAAAACTGGAGTGCCTGGTTTCCATTTAAGTTGTAATCCACCACAAGCATTGGTCAAAATAATTGTTTTTACTCCACTTGCTACAGCAGTTCTTACAGCGTGAACTACCGCTGCTGTTCCTTTGCCTTCGTAATAATGGGTTCGACCCATTTGAATCAAGGTTTGAGAGTTTCCAACTTTTACACTTCGTATTTTTCCAGCGTGACCTGCAACTGCTGGGGCACTAAATCCTGGTAAATCAGTCACAGTAATTTCAGCATTTGGTGTGCCTAAAGCTTCTACTGCTGGAGTCCAACCAGAACCTAAAACAACCAAAACATCATGTTGAGCAATCTTGGTGATTTCAGCTAACTTGGCTGCGGACTGTTTTGCTAATTCATATGGGTCTTGGCTCACGCAGCAACGCTACTACCTATATATATAGACAAGAAAAGACATTGACTTAAGCGTTAGTTTTGTGTCCAAACTAGCCTTTAGCCAAGTTGTCTCATAAACTCTCGATTTGTGCGCTTTTTAAATGAACCCTCCTATGACTTGACCTATGACGATGTCTTCATGGTCCCAAGTCATTCTGAACTGACTTCCAGAGTTGATGTTGATCTAAACGCACACGATAAAACAGGAACAACTATTCCTTTAGTTGTTGCAAACATGACTGCTATTTCTGGTCGTAGAATGGCAGAAACAATTGCTCGCAGAGGCGGCCTTGCTGTTATTCCACAAGATGTTCCACTTCCAGTAATTACCGAAATCATTGATTGGGTTAAAAGTAGAAATACTTTTTACGACACTCCTTTAACTTTAAATCCAGATCAAACAGTTGCTGACGTTATGGGAATTATTCACAAACGTGCCCATGGTGCAGTGGTAGTTGTAGAGGATGGAAAACCAATTGGAATTGTTACCGAAGATGATTGTTTTGAAGTAGATCGATTTACTCAAGTAAAACAAGTTATGAGTAAAGAATTAATTACCATAACTGAAGATCTATCACCTCGAGAAGCATTTGATTATCTAAATGACAACAGAACCAAACTTGCACCAGTTGTTGCTAAAGATGGAAAGCTTTTAGGAATACTAACTAAAGTCGGAGCGCTAAGAGCAAGTCTTTATAACCCGGCATTAGATAAAAATGGAAAATTAATTATTGCAGTTGCGGTAGGAATTAATGGCGATGTTGTTGCTAGAGCAGGAAAAATACTTAAAGCAGGAGCAGACATACTAGTTGTTGACACTGCTCATGGGCATCAAAAGAAAATGATTGAAGCATTAACTGCAATCAAAGCATTAAATCCACAAGTTCCAATAGTGGCAGGTAACGTTGTTACTGCTGCAGGAGTAAAAGCTTTAATTGATGCCGGTGCTGACATTGTTAAAGTTGGAGTAGGGCCTGGAGCAATGTGTACAACACGTATGCAAACCGGTGTTGGAAGACCACAATTTTCTGCAGTTTTGGAATGCTCATTAGAAGCAAAAAAATATGGCAAAACAGTTTGGGCAGATGGCGGAGTGAGACATCCCCGCGATGTTGCATTGGCATTAGCAGCTGGTGCATCACATGTGATGATTGGTTCTTGGTTTGCTGGAACTTATGAATCCCCTGGAGATTTACAAAAAGATTCTCAAGGAAAACTTTTCAAAGAATCTTTCGGGATGGCTTCTGCTAGAGCAGTTGCTGCACGGACAAGTGGCGAAGATGCATTTGATCGTGCAAGAAAATCATTATTTGAAGAAGGAATTTCCACTTCTCGAATGTATTTAAATCCAAATCGACCAGGGGTTGAAGATTTAGTTGATGAAATCATTGCTGGAATTAGATCTTCATTTACCTATGCTGGTGCTAAAACTATTAATGAATTTGCAGAAAAAGCTGTGGTTGGAATTCAATCTGCTGCAGGTTATGCCGAAGGCAGGCCTTTGTATACCTCTTGGACTAGTTAAAACAATTTGAAAAATAAATAAGGGCCAGATTTCTCTGGCCCTTATTTATATTCCTTGGGAAATTATCCGAGTAGATCTCTAATCGGAGTTGTTGCAAAATAAATCACAAAGGCGCCAGCCACTACCCAAAGTAATGGGTGAATGGATTTTGATTTGCCTGTTGCAACTTTTAATACAACGTGAGTAACAAATCCTGCACCAATACCTACTGCAATTGAGTAAGTAAATGGCATCAAGATGATTGTTAAGAATGCTGGAAGCGCAATTGTTACATCGGTCCAGTCAATATCTTTGATTTGCGTCATCATTAAGAAACCAACGATGAGCAATGCTGGAGTTGCTGCTTCGTAAGGAACTAATGCAACTAATGGTGACAAGAATGTTGTCAACAAGAATGCAATTCCAGTAACGATGCTTGCTAATCCTGTGCGAGCGCCTTCGCCCACACCTGATGCTGATTCAATGTAAGAAGTATTTGAAGAAATACCACTTGCACCGCCAGCCATAGCTGCAATTGAATCAACTAACAAGATTCGGTCAGCATTTGGAACGTTTCCTTTATTGTCACTTAGACCAGCTTCAGCACTGATGGCAGTCATTGTGCCCATAGTGTCGAAGAAGTCAGTGATTAGCAATGTGAAAACAAGCAATGCTGCAGTTAAGAATCCTGCAGTTGCAAATCCACCAAACAAATCAAATTTACCAATTAATCCAAAGTCAGGTGTTGCAATTATTGAACTTGGGATTGATGGCACATTCAAATTCCAACCACTTGGGTTGACTTTGTCTGGGGCAGTAAATAGTGGTCCAATCTTGAATACGGATTCTAGAATTACAGCAAGCACTGTTGCTGACAGAACTCCGATTAAGATTGCACCTTTTGTTTTACGTGCATACAAGAATGAGATCAAGAGCAAACCAAAGATGAAGACCACTACTGGCCATCCAACTAGATTTCCACCTGCGCCTAGTTCAACTGGAACTGGTCCAGATTGAGTACGGCGAACAAATCCTGCATCCACTAAACCAATTAGCGCGATGAATAAACCAATACCAACGGAGATAGCTATTTTTAATTGAGTTGGTACTGCTTTAAATACTGCAACGCGGAAGCCAGTAAGAACTGCAATGGTGATGATAATTCCTTCCAACACCACTAAGCCCATTACTTGATCCCATGGCATATAGCCTGCAGCGATTCTTGCAACGAATGCATTGATGCCAAGACCAGTCGCTAGAGCTAATGGAAAATTAGCAACAGCCCCCATCAATATGGTTAAAATTCCTGCAACTAAAGCAGTTGTTGCTGCGATTGCTGCCAAGTTAGGTGCTTCTCCGCCACCTAGGAATTTACCGTTGACATCTTGTGTGAAACCCAAGATCAGCGGATTTAAAACAACGATGTAAGCCATTGTTAAGTACGTGACAAGTCCACCACGAACTTCTTGACTTACGCTGGATTTTCTTTGCTTAATTTGGAAATATGAATCCATTGTTGCCATTAGCTAGTTTTTTCCCTCCCCAGAATTAGTTGCGAGTCAACTAATAAGGCAAATTTTATTAACTCGTAGCCCTGATTCGGGCCTGAACACACTGAGAGATTTATTAAATATTTGAACTAGTCCGAAAAACTTTGCCAAATTCTAAAGGCTTTGAGGGGGATGTGACTGGTGTTAAAACCGAACCCCCTTCGGCAAGGCCCAGAAAGTGAAAACCTTGGTTTAGAAAGCCCTTGATCCATTCAGGCCACTTTCCTCCAAAGTGGGCCAAGACTATTTGGTTTTCTAAAAGGTTTAAGCCTCTTCCGATTTCATTTCCACCTGGCATCACAACTTTTGAACCAAAAAGCATCGCACCTGCACTTGAACCCATTACAACCGCATCATTTTCTAAAGCTTTTCTAATTGCAACTTCAGCACTTGTGTCAACAAAACATTTAGTTAGTCGAGCAGGCGTTCCACCTGCAAAATAGATTGCATCTGCTTGAGAAAGTTGTGAAATATTTTCTTCTGATAAATCATTTTCACTCAGTATTGGACTCATTATGGTTTTTATTCCCAAATTTGCAAAATATTTTTCTGCAAGTTGAAAAGCCTGAAGTTGAGTAGGAAATGGCGCAGTAACAACTACTAAAAGGGGAGAGGTTTTATTCTTTCTTTTCTCTAAAGCTGCCAAATCAGCTTCGGCATAGATATCACTGAATTCGTTACCACCTGAAGCAAGAATCCAGCCGGGCATTTTTAGTTCTTTACTTTTCTATCTAATAGCCAGGTTCTAATTCCTGCGATTATCGAACCAACAATAAAGAAAGCAGCAATTGCATAGGCTCCTGATTTAACAGCAGGAATTGTGGCGGCGTAATAGCCAGTAAGAGTAATTCCTACTCCCCAAGTAATTGCCCCTACAAAATTACTGGATAAAAATTTGTAATAGTTCATTTTGCCAATACCTGCTACGGCTGGAATTATTACTCGAGCCCAAGGCATATAGCGAGCAACAACAACTGCCCACCAACCATATTTTTGATAGAACTTTTCTGTACGTTTTATTGCTGATTGAGTCTTTTTCCCACCACGTTTTTGTAAATAAGGTCGACCATAATGACGAGCAATCACAAATCCAACTTGATCGCCAAAGAATGCCGCTATCCCAACTCCGGTAACAAGAATTGCAATGTTGATATTGGATGTGCTGGCAGCAATTAAGCCTGCTGCAAAGAGCAGTGAATCACCAGTAATAAAAGGAACAAATGCTCCCACGAAAAAACCTGTGCCTACAAAAACTAATCCCCACACAATCACATAAAAGAGAAATGGACCAAATGCGTCAAGCCAGCCATTTAATTGGCCATCTAGTGCGGCACTCGGTAACACAATTCTCCTTTTGTTTTGACTATATATATAAGCGTAGTTATGAAGAGCAAAGTGCGCATCACTAATAAGCGAAATAGACTTATTACATGAGTCACATTGGTTTTTTGTTCGATCTTGATGGCACTCTGGTTAATTCCAAACCTGCCGTTGAGAGAGCTTGGATCAAGTTAGCGCAAGAGGCACAAATTCCACTTGAAAAAATGGTGGGTTTACACGGCATTCCAGCGGAGCAATCTTTACGAATGTTGCTTGAAGATAGAAGTGAAGATGAGATCAAATCTTGGGTTGACCGTATTGAATATTTAGAGTCAAGTGATACCGATGGAGTCGTAGCAATTCCTGGTGCCAAAAATCTTTTGAATGAGTTAAATACCAGAAGTATTCCTTGGACCATTGTTACTTCCTGCACGATTCCACTTGCAATCTCAAGAGTTAAAGCTGCCGGAATTGAAATGCCTGATCATTCAGTGACATTTAACGATGTGAAGTTAGGAAAACCACATCCTGAACCGTTTATTTTAGGTGCAAAAAGAATTGGCTTAGAGCCAAATCAGTGTTGGGTTATTGAAGATGCACCAGCTGGAGTTAAGTCTGGTAAATCTGCAGGTTGCACAGTTGCTGCTGTATTGACTTCACATTTGAAAGAACAATTAGATGAAGCAGATCATTTCTTAAATCATTTAGATGAGTTATTACCTTTAGCTATTAATTAAAAGTGCCCCCGGCGTGAGTCGAACACGCGCACATGCCTTCGGAGGGCAACGCTCTATCCACTGAGCTACGGGGGCTTAGATTAATTCTTAAGGCAAAAATCACTTAAGAATTAATAACCCGCCGTCGAATTTTGCTTTCAGCAATAAATGACATCACTGGAATTGTGCCTGCTATTAAAACTAAAAAAGTATCGCGCAATGAAAGTTTTGCTCTACGTGACATATCAAAAGCAATTACTACATAAACCATGTAAACGATTCCGTGTAATTGAGCAAACCAAGGAATTTCTAGAATTCCAGAATACTTAAGAATTATTTCAATTGTAAAAAGAATTAAAACAATACCGGCAAGATAAGCGATGAACTTAAAACGAGCTAACGCTTTTTCCATTTACTCACCTCTCTTCTTAAGTTTACCGGTTCTACTCAAGTATTCATCCCTAAAGAATCGGTACCAAAACCACCCAACTGCTGCTGCGAAGAAAATCCATTGAACGGCATAAAACGAGCTTTGCAAACTTATAACTTGTTCACCCGATATGGCATCTGTTCTTTCTCTTCTAACCCATTGCCAAAGTCCAAGTCTTAAACAAAGTGCGATGCTAAGAATGGTGAAGATGTGAAAGAGGAACCACTTTCGCTCCAGTGCAATTTTCCACATATAGATAAGCGTATGGCGAACTACTAATTATGTTTAGCACCTGCCTACGATTAGAACATGACTCCTGAAGAACTATCAAAAACAATTAAAGAAAGTCTTGAGTCATTGATTGCTTCCCAAAAACTTGAAGTTAGCGTCATTCCTGAAATTAAAATTGAGAGACCAAAAAGCAAAGAGCATGGAGATTTCTCTAGCAACATTGCCTTAATGGTGGCTAAACCTGCTGGTAAAAATCCTCGAGACGTTGCCCAACTCTTAGTTGATGATTTAAGTAAAAATCCAGGAATAAAAAAGATAGAAATAGCAGGACCTGGTTTTCTTAACTTCACATTAGATTCAGCAAGTCTGGGCGAATTAGCTAGAACAATTATTGAGCAATCAGATAAGTATGGTCACACAGATTTACTCAAAGGTGAAACTATAAATATTGAATTTATTAGTGCTAATCCAACTGGTCCACTTCATTTAGGTCACACTCGTTGGGCAGCAGTGGGAGACGCAATTGCTCGAGTATTGGCTGCAAGTGGAGCAAAAGTTATCAGAGAGTTTTATGTCAACGATCGTGGCTCACAGCTAGATAAATTTGGTGCCTCCATTTGTGCAGCTGCTAACAACGAAGCAATACCTGAAGATGGCTATCACGGAGCGTATGTAAAAGAATTAGCAACAGAAATTGTTAAAGAAAAACCTCAAATTTTGAAATTAAGTAAGAGTGAGCAAGTTATTGAATTCAGAGAAGAAGGTTACAAGAAACAACTTAAACAGCAACAAAATGTCTTGGATGATTTTAGAACTCATTTTGATACCTGGACCTCAGAAAGATCTCTTCATTCCAGTGGGGCAGTGGAAAAAGGTTTAGCAGTCTTAAAAAAACATGGCCACGTATTTGAATTAGATGGAGCAACCTGGTTAAGAACCACTGATTTTGGTGATGACAAAGACAGAGTTTTAATCAAAGCAGATGGGGAATTCACCTATTTTGCTTCTGATACTGCTTATTACGTTGATAAAAGAAGTAGAGGAAATGATGTAAACATTTATCTATTGGGTGCTGATCACCATGGTTATGTAAATAGATTAAGGGCAGTAGCAGCTTGTGCTGGAGATAATCCTGATAAAAATGTTGAAGTACTAATTGGTCAATTAGTAAAGATGCTTAAAAACGGCCAAGAAGTAAGACTAAGTAAACGTGCTGGAAACATAATTACTTTAGAAGATTTAGTTGAAGAAGTTGGCACTGATGCTGCTAGATATACCTTGACTCGATATCCAGTTGATACCCCTTTGACTTTAGAAATTGATTTATTAACCTCACACACCAATGACAATCCAGTGTTTTATGTGCAATATGCGCATGCTCGAATTTCAGCTGTAATTAGATCGGCCCTTGAAAAAGGAATTGATTGGCAAAAAAGTAATTTCAATCCTGCAGTTTTAACTACACAACAAGAAGCAGAACTACTGGGTGCATTAAGTGAATTTCCTAGAATTGTTTCTTCTGCAGCACAATTGCGTGAACCTCATCGAGTGGCTAGATATTTAGAAGAATTAGCAACTGCTTATCACTCGTTTTATTCCGCTTGCCGAGTTCTGCCTATGAATGATGATGCTGTGACAGATGAGACTATTGCCCGTTTAATGCTCTGTGCTGCCACACGACAAGTGATAAAAAATGGTCTAGATCTCTTAGGTGTGAGCGCGCCAGAAAAAATGTAGGTTGAGCCTATTGCGCGCATGGTCATGCTTTGCCCTAATGTCTAGGGCATGACAAAAATTAAAACCCTTCTCGCAAGTGCAATTGCAGTTGCCTTAACAGTTTCATTAGGTGCATCAGCATCTGTTGCAGCTGATGGCGCAAGTCCATTGTCTGGTCTTCCCGGTGGTGCTGGCAATCCAGTGATCATGGTGAAAATTGACAACGTTGGACCAGCAAGACCTCACACAAATATTTCAAAAGCTGACATGGTTTATGTGGAACAAGTTGAAGGTGGATTAACAAGAATTGCAGCTCTTTACAATTCTTCATTCCCATCAAAAGTTGGTCCAGTTAGATCAGCACGAATTTCTGATTTAGAAATTTTGGAACAATTTGATCAACCAGGATTTGCATACTCTGGTGCAAACAAAGCATTGCTTCCAAAAATTGCTAATAAACCTCTTGTTCGCCTTGGCCCAAGTTTGAATGGCGCAAAGTATTCAAGAGATTCTTCTCGCCGTATTCCACACAACTTAATGTTGGATCTTTCTTCAACTGTTAAGAAAGCAAAAGGTTTAGGTGCAGTTAAAGATATTGGTTTAACTTTTTCCGAAGCTGCTCCTGCTGGTGGAAAAGCAACTACAACTTTTAAAGCACAATGGCCAGCGTCAAGTGTTAGTGGCAAGTGGAATGGCAGTGGTTGGGCTATTGCACTTGATAACAAAGCACAAAAAGATAAAGGCACAGGTAAAGCAGTTGTAGCTCAAACAGTTGTGGTGCAGTTAGTAACCCAAACAGTTTCTGGTTACGGAGACAAGTTTGGTGGAAAAACTCCACTAGTTAAGACTGTTGGTGCCGGTAAAGCATTTATTTTGCGTGACGGACAACGCTATGACGCCGAATGGTCAAGACCATCTGGTGCTTCAGGTACTTCCTACACAGTTAATGGTGCAGCTTTGCCATTCGACGTTGGCCAAGTTTGGGTCCTATTGGTTCCAAACGATTCCAAGGGAAAGTATTCATTTAAATAAATAATTAGTAGTACACCTACTGGGTGGGTTCTCTTGTGTTGGTTAACCTTGACACAGGAAGACCCACCCAGTAACTATTTAAAAAGGATTAAATTCTGACCATGGCTCCCAACATTTCTATTGCGGCCATGAATGAAATTTCTGATCATATTTGGCCTAAAAGTGCCAATAGAAATAATGATGGTGCTTTAGTTATTTCTGGTCTTGATGTTCGAGAAATAAGTCATAAATATCCCACTCCACTGTTTATCTTGGATGAAACAGATTTAATTAATCGTGTCCAGAAGTACATGAAAAGTTTCTCAAAAGCATCTCATGGAAACAAATTAACTAAAGAAACCAAAATATTTTATGCTTCTAAAGCTTTTACTTCCTCTCTATTTATTAAGTTAATTGTTAATGAAGGCATGGGCGTAGATGTTGCCACCGAAGGTGAATTAAGAGTTGCTTTGGCTGGGGGATGTAAACCTGAAAATATAGTTTTTCATGGCAACAACAAATCACTAGAAGAATTAGCATTTGCAATAGAAAAAAAAGTTGGACTTTTTGCAGTTGATTCATTCTTTGAAATTGCTCGTTTAGCTCAAATTGCTAACGAAAAAGGCGTTAAACCAAATGTATTAGTGAGAGTCACAGCAGGAATTGAAGCCCATACCCATGAGTTCGTAGCCACTGCTCATGAAGATCAAAAATTTGGATTTTCTCTTGCAGCAGGAGATGCTGATGAAGCGGTAAGAAGAGTTGTAAAAGATGAAAACCTTCAATTAGCAGGACTTCATTCTCATATCGGTTCACAAATATTTGATAACAAAGGTTTTGAAATCGCTGCCACAAGATTGGCGGAATTGGCTTTAAGAATTACTAAAGAACATAACGTGCAAATAGAAATGCTTAATCTTGGTGGAGGCATGGGAATTGCTTATATAGATAGTGATGCCCCTTTAGCTATTGAGCAAATGTCTAGTGAATTAGTAGATATCGTTTATAAATTATTTACTACAAATGGTCTTGCTATGCCACAACTTGCATTTGAACCTGGACGAGCAATTGTGGGGCCATCCATGATTACTTTGTACACCGTAGGAACCACTAAGAAAATTGAATTAGAAAACGGAGACAAAAGAACTTACGTTGCAGTAGATGGTGGCATGAGTGACAACATCAGAACTGCACTTTATGGTGCCCAATACAGCGTTACTTTAGCTTCACGTTTATCAAAAGCAGAACCTATGCTTTCAAGAATTGTTGGTAAACATTGTGAATCTGGTGACATTATTGTTAAAGACTGTTATTTGCCTGAAGACTTAGTGCCAGGAGATTTAGTGGCAGTTGCTGCAACTGGTGCATACAACAGATCAATGTCTTCTCAATACAACTTGGTAACAAGACCAGGAGTAGTCAGTATTAATAACAAGAAAATTACCGAAATCTTAAGAAAAGAAACTTACGAAGACGTATTTATTACTGACCCAGGCTTGTAAGTCTTTCTCCACTAACTACTAAAGCAACACCACTCAAGACCACAGCTCCTCCAAGAAACAATGGCCAATCAACTGGTTCATTCAAAATCAATAATCCTAATAAAACTGCAATAACTGGATTTACATATGCATAAGTTGAGGCAAGAGAAAGTGAAGTGTTATTAAGAAGCCAAATGTATGCGCCATAACCAACAATAGAACCGATTAAGACCATGTAAACCCAAGCCCATTTAGAGGTGGTTGACATATTGCTGATTAATTCCAATTTAAATCTTTCTCCATTGAAATAACTCGCAATTGTTAGAACTAATCCTCCAAACAACATTTCGTATGTTGTCAAAACAAAAGGATCTTTAGGAATTGGAATTCTTTGAGTCATAAATGTTCCAAAAGCCCAAGCGATATTTCCAATTAAAATCATGAACATCCAGAATTTAACTTTTGTAGGATCTGCTCCAGGAGCAGGTCCGGTACCACCGGGAAGAACAATGATGGCAACACCAATAAGTCCAATAAAAATTCCAATTAGATTTATTCTTCTAGGTTTAATCCCTGCAATTCTTTGAAAAATTATTACCCAAATTGGCAAAGCTGCAATTATTAGTGCTGCAATTCCTGAAGGAACATATCTTTCAGCAAGTGTTAAATTTCCAATTCCAAAACCAAGCAACAAACCACCTAAGAATAATGATGAAAGTAATTCTTCTTTCTTAACTTTCAAGGCATTCTTGCCTTTAACAATTCGCAAAATAATTGCTAGCACTACAAATGCAGCAAAAAATCTCAAACCCATAGAAAGTAGCGGGGGAGCAGTCTCAATAACTAGTGCTATGCCTAAGTAGGTGGAGCCCCAAACCAGATAAACAGTAACTAGGGCAAACCAAACTTTTGGTGTTATTCGCTTAGCAACAGTAGCCACAGCACATCTGACCACATCCTTAATGAGAGACTTGGAAGCGACCTACTATTTTATTTAAGGACGAGACAACGTGGCTGATGCTCAAGTTCGTCCTATTCGAATTGCACTAATTGGTGCTGGCACTGTGGGTTCCAAAGTTGCCTCTCTCATGTTGGAACAAGCAGAAGATTTAGAAGCTAGAAGTGGTGCGCCGTTGGTTTTAGTTGGCGTAGGAGTTAAAGACGCCACTAAATCTCGTCCAGGAATTCCTAAAGAGTTAATTACTGCAGATGTACCGGGTTTGCTTGCAAAAGATATAGACATAGTTGTTGAAGTAATGGGTGGAATTGAACCTGCCAGAACTCACATTCTTGATGCGATGTCTCGTGGAATAAGTGTTGTTACTGCAAATAAAGAACTACTTGCTCGCGACGGTGCAACTTTGGCTGCAGCTGCTGAAAAAAATAATGTTGATCTTTATTACGAAGCAAGTGTTGCAGGAGCTATCCCAATTCTTCGCCCATTAAGAGAATCTCTTGTTGGCGATCGTGTTAAGAAAATATTAGGAATAGTTAATGGCACTACAAATTATATTTTGACCAAAATGGATGAAACTGGTGCAAGTTTTAAAGATGCACTTAGTGAAGCACAAAAACTTGGCTATGCCGAAACAGATCCAAGTGCTGATGTGGAAGGAAAAGATGCTGCGGCAAAAGCAGCAATTGTTGCTCAACTTGCATTTCATACACGCGTAACTATTGATGATGTTTATTGTGAAGGAATTACAAAAGTTTCTGCCAGTGATGTTAAAGCTGCCAAGGAAATGGGTTTTGTTATTAAATTGTTAGCAATTGCTGAACGACTTGATGATGAATCAATTGTGGTCAGAGTTCATCCAGCCATGATTCCGCGCAGCCATCCTTTAGCAAGTGTTAGAGAAGCATTCAATGCTGTATTTGTGGAAGCAGAAGCTGCTGGTTCATTAATGTTTTACGGTCGAGGCGCAGGTGGAGCTCCAACTGCATCTGCTGTTTTAGGAGATTTAGTTGCTGTGGCTCGAAACAGAATGAGTGGCAGACGAGGACCTGGTGAAAGTATTTATGCAGATTTGAAAGTTAAACCAGTTTCAGAAGCAATGACTAGTTATTACATTTCCCTACAAGTTGCTGATAAACCAGGTGTTTTAGCACAAATTAGTCAAAAGATTGCCGACAATAATGTTTCTATCCAAACTGTTCGTCAAGACGGTTTAGAAAATGATGCTCAATTAGTAATTAGAACACACAAAGCTTTAGAAAAAGATCTAGCAAAAACTTTGGAAGATTTAAGAAATCTTGATGCGGTTAGGGAAATTTCTGACTACATGAGAGTTGAAGGCGAAGATTAACCAATGGCTGCACATTTGTGGCGTGGAGTAATCGAAGAATATAAAAGTCGATTACCAATAAACGCTAAAACTCCAATTGTTACTTTGGGTGAAGGCGGCACACCTTTGGTTTATGCCTGCACTTTAAGTGAAATGCTAAATAACCAAGTTTATTTAAAAGTTGAAGGTGTTAATCCAACTGGATCTTTTAAAGATCGAGGCATGACCTTTGCTATTTCTAAAGCAGCTGAAGTTGGCGCAAAAGCCGTAATTTGTGCATCAACTGGAAATACTTCTGCCTCTGCCACTGCTTATGCAGTTAAGGCTGGAATGAAGAGCGCGGTGTTAATTCCTGATGGGAAAATTGCCATGGGAAAACTTGCTCAAGCAATAGTGCATGGTGCATCTGTCTTGCAGGTAAACGGAAACTTTGATGACTGTCTAGTACTTGCTCAAGATTTAGCAAACAAATACCCAGTTGCTTTAGTTAACTCAGTAAATCCAGATCGAATTGAAGGACAAAAAACTGCCGCATTTGAAATTGTAGATCGCTTAGGCGATGCACCAGATTTGCACGTGTTACCAGTTGGAAATGCAGGAAACATAACTGCTTATTGGAAAGGTTATGTTGAATATAAAAATGATTCTGTTTCAACAAAACTGCCACAAATGTGGGGATACCAAGCAGCAGGTGCTGCACCAATAGTTGATGGTGCACCAGTTTTAAAACCTGAAACAATTGCTACTGCTATTCGAATTGGAAATCCTGCGTCTTGGAAACAAGCAATAGCTGCACGAGATGAATCCAAGGGTCGAATTGGCAAAGTAACTGATGAACAAATTTTGCAGGCATATCATTTATTAGCTGAGAAAGAAGGTGTTTTTGTGGAACCTTCTTCTGCAGCAGGAGTGGCTGGTTTGATTCAAGCTAAAGCCAACAATGATTTACCTAGTGGCAAAGTAATTGTTATTACAGTTACCGGTAATGGATTAAAAGATCCACAATGGGCACTTGAAGGAGCAAAAGAAACTGTGAAAATATCTGTTAACGCAGATGCAGCAGCGGAAGCTTTGGGGTTGAAATAAATGTCAAAAGTTTCAGGGGCAGTCAGAGTTGTAGTTCCAGCATCTAGTGCCAATTTAGGTTCAGGTTTTGATTCAGCAGGTTTATCTCTTTCTATGTTTGATGAAATTGAAGCGTCATTTACTGATAAACCAGGAGTACAAGTAGACGTTGATGGTGAAGGTAGAAATTCTTTACCAAGAGATGAAAATCATTTAATTGCTCGAGTAATGTTAAAAACTTTTGCAAATCTTTCCATGCCAGTACAAGGTCTTTATCTTCGCTGTATTAATCGCATTCCTCATGGACGTGGTCTTGGTTCTTCTGCGGCAGCAATTTCTGCTGCGGTAGTTGCAGCAAGAGCATTAGCTGGAACTCAAGGAACCAGAATGGATGATCAAGGTGCTCTTGAATTAGCAAGTTCTATTGAAGGTCATCCAGACAATGTGGCCGCTTGTCTTTATGGTGGTTTCACAGTTTCTTGGATAGATGATCAATCACTAGCCAGAGCGGTAAAAATAAAAGCTCACGAATCAATAATTCCGGTAGTAATGATTCCTAAATTTGAAGTTGATACCGAACAAGCAAGAGCATTACTGCCTTCTCATGTTCCTCATCGCGATGCTGCCTACAACATTGCTCGAAGTGCACTACTTGTTCATGCGATGACAAATGATCCTGATTATTTATTTGAAGCAACTGCTGATCGCATTCACCAAGAATATAGAAGACCTTCCATGCAATCTGCTTCTGCTTTAGTTACAAGTTTGAGAATGAAAAATCATGCTGCTTATATTTCAGGTTCTGGACCAAGTGTTTGCGTGTTAACTAACAGTAAAAACGTAGATGAAGTAATTTCACTAGTCCCAGATGAATTTGATGCTCAACAATTAGAAATAGCCGAGGCCGGAGCAAGCGTTCAATAAGGCTTTGTTTGCAACCCCACCCCGCGGGTTTGCCCCCATGCTTGAACCTTGGACCCTAAACCTGCTATTCTTTTAGTTGTCCGGCCGATATTGGCCAAAGATGGCAAATTTCTCAAAAAATAATTCGCTAACTTTTCAAACCAAATTAAAACAGGTCCGGATCTCTCACACAAAACTAATTAAACATATTGTGCGAAGAAATATTGAAAGGAAAAATCCTTAAGGTGACTGACACCTCGTCCAAGCTTTTGCCTGAATTAAGGCAAATGGCTGTAGAACTGGGAATTCCTGACGCAGCAACAATGAGAAAAAGTGAACTTATCGAAGCAATCGATCAACGCGGAAATGGCGGAAATAAAAGTATGACCACAAATTCTGATATCCCAGAAGATGATGTAATTGAAGAATTTAGAGAAGAAAGTGACACTCGCGTAGAACGCGATGACAGAAATAGCGACGATCGCGGAACTTACAACCGTGAAGATCGTGGCAGCTACAACAGAAACGATCGCGGTAATGATGATCGTGGCGGTTATCGTCGTAACGATCGAAATGATCGCAATGGCAGAAATGATCGAAACGATAGAAATGGTGATGGCGGCTCAAGATCTCGATTCAGAGAACGCGGTTCCCGAAGAGAACGCGATGACTTTGAAATTAAAGAAGACGATGTATTACTGCCAGTAGCAGGAATCATTGATCTATTAGAAAACTATGCATTCGTTAGAACATCTGGTTATTTACCAGGACCAAATGATGTTTATGTTTCTATGGGATTGGTTCGTAAATTTGGATTAAGAAAAGGTGACGCAGTCACCGGTTCAATTCGACAACCAAAAGAAGGCGAACAAAGACAAAAATTTAATCCATTGGTTCGAGTTGAAACCATTAATGGTTTAACTCCAGAAGAATCAGCCAAGAGATTAGATTTTTCCAAACTTACCCCTCTTTACCCACAAGAGCGTTTAAGACTTGAAACTGAAGGAAATAACTTAACTACACGTGTTATCGATTTAGTTGCTCCAATTGGTAAAGGCCAACGAGGTTTGATTGTTTCACCACCAAAAGCTGGTAAAACAATGGTCTTGCAAGCAATTGCCAATGCCATCACAACTAACAACCCTGAAGTTCATTTGATGGTTGTACTAGTTGATGAAAGACCAGAAGAAGTGACAGATATGCAACGCTCTGTTAAAGGTGAAGTAATTGCTTCAACTTTTGATAAGCCAGCAGAAGATCACACAACTGTGGCCGAACTTTCAATTGAAAGAGCAAAGCGATTAGTGGAAATGGGTCACGACGTTGTGATCTTGCTTGATTCCATGACACGTCTTGGTCGTGCATATAACTTGTCAGCTCCAACTTCAGGAAGAATTCTTTCTGGTGGTGTTGATTCAGCAGCTTTGTATCCACCAAAGAAGTTCTTCGGTGCTGCTAGAAACATTGAAAACGGCGGATCATTAACAATCATTGCTACAGCTTTGGTTGAAACTGGTTCTCGTATGGATGAAGTTATTTTCGAAGAATTTAAAGGAACAGGAAACATGGAACTTAAACTCGATCGCAAACTTGCTGATCGAAGAATTTTCCCTGCTGTTGATATTGATTCTTCAGGTACTAGAAAAGAAGAAATTCTTATGTCTCCAGATGAATTAAAGATCATTTGGACACTTCGAAGAGTGCTTCATGCCCTGGACCCACAACAAGCAATCGAGCTACTACTCAACAAGTTGCGTGAGACAAAAACCAACTTTGAGTTCCTCTTACAGGTACAAAAGACCACCCCAACCACTAACGGCGACGACGCTGAATAGAATTGGTTACAAGGAAATAGAAGACGGAGCAATAAAAAGATGAAACCAGAAATTCATCCAGATTACGCAGAGACAACTGTTACCTGCTCATGTGGAAATACATTTCAAACTCGTAGCACTGCACAAAATGGTGTTATGCATGCAGAAATTTGTCAACAATGTCATCCCTTCTATACCGGTAAACAAAAGATTTTGGATACCGCAGGTCGCGTATCAAAGTTCGAAAAGCGTTACGGCAAGAGCGCCAACAAATAGCTAAAATTACGGACGTCGGTTTTAAGACACATTTGTTTGTGTTTTAAAAAACCGGCGTCCGTTTTGTTTTACCTAAA
>JAPLAV010000020.1 GCA_026393095.1 Actinomycetota bacterium
ATACAGAAAATATTGAAAACAATGGAATATTAGAGATACTGAAAGATTCCTTTAGAAAAATTAAAACAGAAGACTTCAGTGCAAAAGTTTCACCACTTTGTAGGAATTGTCAATTTATTCGAATGTGTCCTGCCCAACCAGAAGGCAAGGCGGTTGTTGAGTGAAATCTGAAACAAAGATGAATTTAACCCCTGAACAACTAAAAGCAATAACCTCACCGCTTGAACCTGCTTTAGTTATTGCTGGTGCTGGTACTGGAAAAACAAGTGTTATGGCCGAAAGAGTTTTATGGTTAATTGAAGAAGCAAACATTGAGCCTGAGGAAATCTTAGGTTTAACATTTACCAATAAAGCTGCCCAGGAATTAAGAACTCGAGTAAGAGACACAATAAGTAATAGTGAGAAATTTCAAAATTCATTTGAAACAACTGAACCAAATATTGCTACATATCACGCATTTGCTTTACAGATTCTAAATGATCATGGGTTATTAATTGGAGTTGAATCTGACCTAAAACCAATTAACGAAACCACACGTGCAACGCTGGCATTTAAAACAGTATTGCAAACTCAATCAAGTTTAAAGCACTTGGAAAAATCTCCTCGCTACATTGCTAAGCAATTATTACTGCTTGATAATCAAATGGCAGAGCATGATCTCAAAGTTGATTCGATATCAAAATTCTCAGATAAATTACTTGCTGAAATTGCAGCAACAAGATCTAGAAAAGAGATGCGCGATTTGGAAGTAGTTACTTTAGCTAGGGTCGAACTAGCTAATTTAGTTAATGAATTTCGGGAATTAAAAAGAGATGAAGGAATTGTTGATTTTGCCGATCAGATGAGATTTGCTTTGCAGTTAGTCAAAAGCCATCCTGAGGTTGTAGATCAGTTAAGAAATCAAAACAAGGCAGTTTTACTTGATGAATATCAAGACACTTCAGTTATTCAAAGATTGTTACTTTCTGAAATATTTGGTCAAGCTCACCCAGTTACAGCGGTGGGAGATCCTTTGCAGGCAATTTATGGTTGGCGCGGAGCATCTGTTTCAAATATTGATAGTTTCCCTCACCATTTTCTGCAACAAGACGGTAATCCTGCACGTAAATACCCGCTAACCGCAAATTTTCGTAGTGGGCAAAAAATCCTTAATCATGCAAATCAAGTTTCAAAAGACTTAAGAGATATGCATTTTGCAATCGATTCTCTTGTTGCCGGTAAAGCTACAACTAGTGAAGTTAATATTGGACTTCATTTAACTTGGAATGACGAAATTGAAGATATAACCAATCGCATTAAAAACCTTGTGCTAGATCGAGGTGTTAAACCTGAACAAATTGCCGTGTTGAGCAGAAACGGCAAAGAGCTTTTATCAATTTATGATTTGCTTATTTCCAAAGGAATTCCGGCAACTTTTTCAGGTAAAAGAGATTTAATTGATGTTCCAGAAGTAAGTGAAGTTCTTGCTTACTTAAGGCTCTTAGATGATCCAACTCACAATCCATCATTGGTTCGAATATTGGCAGGTCCAAGATTGGAAATAGATCCAAAAGATCTTGCGCTTTTATCTCTGAGAGCAAACGAACTTGTGAAAGATCATAAATTTAATAAAGAGAGCAAAACATTTGAACAAAGTTTATTGCAATCTGTTGATGGCACAGATGTAGCAGAACTAGCCGTTTTGGCTGACGCTTTGAACAGTCCAGGAAATAGTGGCTATGGCCTAGGAGTGAAAGAAAAGTTTAATAAGTTAAGAAATGAATTAGAAACCTTACGAAAACATATTACTGAGCCACTTAGTGACATTATTTATCGAATTATTAATCAAACTGGGTTACTTATAGAAATTATGGCAAGTGATCAATTAATGACAGAAAGTAGATATGAAGCCTTAATGAGTTTGCAAGATTTAGCCGAATCCTTTGATCAAGGATCTCCTCACGGAGTGGTTCGAGAGTTTTTGGCCTGGCTAAATGAAGCAGATGAATTAGAAAGCACTATCGAATTTGCCCCAACGGCTATGAAAAATGCAGTTTCATTAATGACAATTCATGGAGCAAAAGGTTTGGAATTTCCAATTGTATTTATTCCAGCTGTTTGTGAAAACGTATTTCCTAATAATAGATCCTCAATGTGGTACAAAAAGCCAGAATTGATTCCTTATGAATTAAGAGCAGATGCAAGTTCCTTACCTGGTGGATTTCAAACCGAAACAAAAGAATTTGATGCCTACACTGATCGCTGCAAAGCACATGCTGAATTAGAAGAAAGAAGATTAATGTATGTGGCTTTGACTAGAGCCGAAAGCGAATTATTCGTATCGAGTCATTGGTGGGGTCCAACACAAAAGAAAGTTCGAGGACCATCTGCTTATTTATTACAATTAAAAGAAATCGTGGAACAAGGCCATGGACAAGTTGTTGAGTGGTCAGAAAATACTCATGAAGAAAATCCAACGCTGGATGAAATGATGCCCACAATTTGGCCTCCTAAACGTGATCAGGTGGCAAGAGATAGAAGGTTAGATTTTGCTAATTACATTCAAAATCAAACAGAAGTTGATGAAACAACTTTGACTCAAACACAAATAACGCTACTTGAAAATTGGGATAAGGATATTGAATCACTTATTGCAGAGCTCACTAGTGAAAAACTTGTTAAGAAAAGTGTGGCAATTCCTGACACTCTCAATGTAACAAAAACTATTAGATTAATGCGCGATCCAGATGAATTTGCCAAACAACTAGTTCGCCCGATGCCATCAAAACCAATTGATCAAGCACGCAGGGGAACACAATTTCACTTTTGGATTGAAAAACACTTTGCAATGCCTGCACTTCTTGATTCACTTGATTTGCCAGGGGCAGCTGATGAGAAATTAATATCAGATGATCAATTAGAAACAATGAAAAATGCATTTTTGAATTCTGCTTGGGCAAATAAGAAACCACTTGCTTTGGAATGGCCTTTTGATATCTCAATTGGTGGAAGATCTTTAAGAGGAAGAATTGATGCAGTTTTTGAAACTGAAAATGGTATTGAATTGATTGACTGGAAGACTGGCGTTGTTGGAAAATCTGATGATTTACAACTTGCTTGGTATCGATTTGCTTGGTGGAAAATGATGGGCACGCCTATAGAACAAATAACTGCTGCGTTTGTCTATGTCCCAAGTATGGAAATTGCTCGACCAAAAGAGTTACTTGCACCCGAAGTATTACTAGAGAGCATTTCAGGCTAGAAGACGCTCAATTTTGTGCTCAAAATGTATTCGTGAGAGGATTGAAACATGGCTCAATTAACAATGTATTCAACGCAATGGTGTGGCTATTGCCAAAGATTGAAAGCGCAATTAGGTCGCGAAGGAATAACTTACACAGAAATTGATATTGAACATGACGCCGAAGCAGCAGCTCTTGTTGAAAAAGTTAACGGTGGCAATAGAACAGTTCCTACAGTTGTTTATGAAGACGGCAGTGCTGTAACAAATCCTTCCTTGGGACAGGTGAAAGAGAAGCTAGGTTTATAAATGCCTGGCCAACGCCAAACACTTGATTCTCTAGATGTTGCACAACGCGCAGTTGTTGAAGCATTAGAAGGTCCAGTTGTAATTTATGCCGGAGCTGGAAGTGGAAAGACCAGAGCAATAACCCATCGCATCGCTCATGGTTGTAATCAAAAAATTTATGATCCACAAAAAGTATTAGCGGTAACTTTTACAACTCGAGCAGCTGACGAAATGTCACTGCGACTTTCAGCATTAGGTATCAGAAATGTTGCCACCAGAACTTTTCATTCGGCAGCGCTTCGACAATTAAAATATTTTTGGCCCAAAGCAATTGGTGGAGAAATTCCCAAAGTAATTGAAAATAAATTCAAAGTCTTGGCTGCTGCTTTGGAGAAAACAAGTTTAGGAAGTTCAAAGAGTTCAATTAGAGAATACATTTCAATAATTGAAAGTGCAAAAACTAATCGACTAGATCCGGATTCAATTACCAACCCAGATCATGCAACTGCTTATCAGGCTTATATTGATTTCACGCATAAAAATAATTTAATTGACTTTGAAGATGTATTACTGCTACTTGTTGCCGTTTTAGAAGATAGCGAAGATTTAGCTGACGAAGTTCATCAAAATTATCACTGGCTAACAGTTGATGAATATCAAGACGTTAACCCTTTGCAACAAAGATTATTGGAATTATGGCTTGGAGATAATCGAAATATCTGCGTGGTAGGAGATTCTGCCCAGACTATTTACACATTTGCGGGGGCATCAAGTAAACCATTAGAAAATTTCACAAAGAAATATGAAGATGCTTCAGTCTTTAGACTTAATCGCAACTATCGTTCAAAGCCAGAAATTATTGACTACGCAAACAAACTCTTATCTCAAATGCCCTCCTCAACGGCCAGTGTTGGCTCTCTCATGGCAACCAAAGATGCGGGCACAAAAGTTGAAGTATTGCCTTTTGTAAATGATTCTGCTGAATCAGATTGGATTGCGCAAAGCATCGTTGATTTACTCCAGGGTGGACAAAAAGAAACAGAAATTGTTGTGCTTGCTCGAATCAACTCACAATTGGAATTAGTAGCTGCAGCCCTTGAAGATCGTGGAGTTGATTATTGGCTTCAAACAGGTGAGAGATACAGCATTAAAAACAGGCTTGAACCAAGAATTACCTTGGCAACAATTCATGCCACCAAAGGTTTGGAATGGAACAACGTATTCATCATGGGCGCAAGTGATGGATTCTTGCCATATGTGCAAGCAGACTCTGATGAAGAGATAGCAGAAGAACTGCGACTTTTTTATGTAGCAGTTACAAGAGCTAAAGAAAAACTATTTATAACTTGGTCTAGAAGTAGAGATAGTGGGGGCAGAGACAGAATTAAATCTAGATTTCTATCTAAATTGGATTTGGAATCAACTGCCAAAGCAAATGACGAAACAGAGTTTGCTCCCTCCAAGGAAAGACAAAATTACAAAAAAGAACTTATGCGCTGTTGCATTTGTGATAAAGCCTTAGTTAGTGGAACCGAATTAATTTTGCAAAGATGTAAAAGCTGTCCAAGTGCTACACCAGTTGAATATTTAAATTCCGCTTTAAATTGGAGATCTGAACAAGCTATTGCTGAGGGAATCCCTGAATTTCTAGTGCTAAGTGATGCATCTCTTGAAGCATTTGTTGACGCACTGTATGCGGCTAAGTCTGAAGAAGATTGCATATTAATTCCAGGTGTGGGAGCAGAAAAGTGCGCTAAATACTTTGAAGATATTTCTACAGTGTTAGCTGCTGTTAAACCAGGAGACCTAAAACTCATTGATTTAAAGCCTTAAATTTAAATCTGTGGATAACTTTTATTCTGTTATGCAAAATATGTTCTAATCCTTAAAGGCAAATCTTAAGGAGTAAATTGAGGCTTATTTTAAATCCAGAAATTGATGTTTTATGGCGCGATAAGACTACTTTGCAAGTAAGAAACCCAGATGGAACCAGTAACACAATTTCAGATCTTCCTTCAGATATGAAACTAATATTAAGTAGTTGTACCGGAATTGTTAATATCTCTGAAATCTTCTTGAATCTAAATATTGATGAAAGAATTCACGAAGACATAAATATTGCACTTAGATTTTTGATAGAACATCGGGTCCTGATAAATCAATCTCACTTGTATGAGCAATTAGAGAGACTACACAAAAGCTACGTACAAGTTATTGGGATAAACACTTTTGCTTTCCAAATTGGACAACTATTAGCTGCCGCAGGGGTGGGAAGAATAGTTTTTGATTCCTTAACTAAAAAGCAAGCAACCGTAACTTTGGGGGATATAAATATTTTGGGTCCAAGAGCACGAGAGATTGGAACGTCTCTTAGTCAGAGTCTAAGAGATTCCCTTCTAGCAATGGGAACTAGAGCTGAGAAACCCAATCAAGAACGTCAACCTGATTTAGTTATCATTTGCGAAGATACTGAGTCATTTGAAATAAACGAATTAATGATTAATCGTGTGCCCCATGTTTTCATTGGTAAAACTGGGGAACAGATAAATGTTGGCCCATTTGTAATCCCTGGAATTCAAACCTGCCAGAACTGTTTGCAACTCAATTCTCTCAAAAAGAATTTGTTTATTTTCCCATTAGAAAAGAGGAAAAAGAAAGCACGAGAAATTGATAAGAATCCATCTTTGACTACTTTGGCATCTTCGTTGTTGGTTACCAATTGCATTTCGTTTCTCAGTGGAGAATTAGCCAATAGCGGGCCAAGTTTGTTAAATGTTGTTTGTGATCTCGATGCCAATGGTCCAACAATTGTTTTTCGCAAACTTCAACCAAATCCACAATGTGGATGTCGCTGGGAAGCTGCTTAGAAAAGAAAATTGCCCCCGGTTTAATTTCTTAAACCAAGGGCAATGAAGACGTCTGCTGTCTTTAGGCTTTGCCGAGGATGCGGGTCACCTTGGTGCCGCAGGTTGGGCAAATTCCTTTGGCCATGCGACGGCCATTAGTTTCGTGTACTTCACCAGTAAACTCGCGCTTGGCTTTGCACTTAACGCAGTACGCTTCGCCTGTATATGACTCTCCGGCCATGTGTCCTCCTTGCGATCGCGAGGGATTATTCCCACGCATCTTCAACCCTAGGCGTACGAAGGGCTTGTGAGGGCGGATTTGAGCGTGCCACGCCGACATTTTGAGCACAATCCCTCACAAATAAACCACTGTTACTGGAGGGACTAAAAACAGTGAAACCGCCAGGTCTCACTCGGTAATCAGACTTATGCACTTTCCCCAGATACATAAATCGAATTGAAGTGAACCTAGCGGTGTCAGTAGTGAAAAGTTATGTCATATGGGGGACATGCGTCAAACGTGCTTGTTGATGAAGTTGTGGATTAACTGTTCAATCTGTGGGTAAAAGGGTACATAACTTGGGGATAAACCTGTGGGTAAGAAATTGTTATAAATCAAATTAAGGCTCTGAAGTGCAGGTTTACTCGAGTGTGTTTGTGGATAAAAAATAGTTTCAACCTCTAGCGTTAAATTCATGCCCAAAGCTATGAATTTGCCTCCCAATGTGGAAGTAAGGCGTTCAAATAAAAGAAGACGCACAGTTTCAGCTGCTCGCGAAGGAAATAAAACAGTTTTAAATGTGCCTTTAAGAATGAGTATTGCTGAGATTGAGCAACTTGCTCGCGATCTGATAACTCGAATGAACGATCGTGATCCTCGAGCGTATTTCTCTGATGATGAATTATTTAAACGTGCACAAGAATTATCTGCTACATATTTGTTTTCACAAGCAGATCCAAAATCTGTTGCGTGGTCAAGTCGTTTAACTTCCACCTGGGGAATCTGTACACCACTTGAAGGAACAATTAAAATTACTTCGCGTTTGCAAGGAATGCCGCAATATGTTTTGGATTATGTTTTATTGCACGAACTAGTTCATTTAGTAGTTAATGATCATGGAAAAGATTTTGATGCTTTTATGAAAACTTTTGAGAAGAAAGAAAGAGCCGAAGGTTACTTAGATGCACTAGATGAGTTACCGTCATCTGTTTGGTCATCTGGTTCTTTAGGAGCAATTCCTGCTGAATCTAATGCTGATATATCAAGGGGCGCCTGAATTTTATTAAAGAATTCTGGATCCTGTAAATCATCAATGCTTGGTAATAAATCTGGGTGATTCCACAAACTATCTCTTACATTTGTTCCAAAAGTTAAAGTCTGCTTATTCCAAAAATCTGCTGCTTCTCGAATTAATTTGGGACGAAGGTCTAGTCCAATCAGGGCACCAAAAGTTTTTTCAGCTGGACCGCCAACTGCTCTTCTTCTAATCATTGCTTCTTGTAAAGAAGTAATTGCTGGGAGTCTTCCTAGTGCGGCAATATTTACAACTTCATAAATCCAACCTTCAATTAAAGCTAATAATCTTTCAGTTCTAATAAGTGCATTTGTTTGAGATTGACTTAATTGAGCGTCAAATAAACCACCAGATAATGCCTCTTGAATAGCTTCAGGATTTGTTGGATCAATTTGACTCATTACTTCACTAATTTTGTTATTGTCCACACTTATTTGAGAGGAATATTCCTCAATTGCTCCCATCAAAGTAGGAGCAAGCCAAGTCACACTGGAAAACAATCTAGAAGCTGCAGATTCTCTTAAGGCAATAAATGCCATAATTTCTGATTCATTTACTTGTAAACCTTTGGCAAATTCTTTTATATTTCTTGGCACTAATGCTGGGGTAGTTGTGTCTCCTAAAGGAATTCCTATATCTGTTAAGCAAAGTACTTCACTTGAAAGTGCTGCAAGACCATTGCTGATTTGCATAGAAAACATTGCAGCAGACATTGGTTTTAATGCATCTAATAGTGGTTTAAGCATTTCTTTTTGAGCATCATCAATGCCTGGAATATTTGGCAATGAATTAGACATTGAGTTTTGAACTCTTTGCGCAACTGGATCAACTATTTTTTGCCAAGTCTCAACTGTTGCTTCAATCCACTCGCTACGACACCAAGCTTTACTGGTTGTTGAAGCTGCTGGAACAGTTGTTACTCCGTTTAGCCAAGTTTGCGCCAATTGCAAATTGTTATTAACTTCTTTAAGTTCTGAATCACTAACACTTGGATCACCAGCTTGAACTACATTTGTGCGCGCCATATTTACCGCAGATGGCCAACCAACAGGTGCACTACCTGCACCTTGCATCATTTGTCCAAGTTGGCTCAATAGTTTGCCAATTTCTGCTGGATCCATGAGACACCTCACAATTACTAAAGCAATGCGAATACTTAAGTATCTCGCGATGGGTCGTAGTGTTGTTGTATGCAGGTACTTCTTTGGCTTCTGATTCCAGTGGCAGCAGGGCTTTTGGCCACAATTTATTTGGCAATTAAGTACAGACCTTCTAGACCAGCCAATGCACATAGGGGAATGTCAGGTTTAGCCGAATTTAGAGATGCCATGAACAGGCCACTTCCGAGAGACGATGAAAATAAAAAATAAGAAGAAAATCAAATTAGATTCATTAAAAAGAATTCTTCCTACTTCGATAGTTATTTTCTTAATGATTGCTTTGTTATTAACTCCCGTTCCTTTCATAAAGATTTCTCCAGGTCCACTTTTTAACACTGTAGGAAAGGAAATGGACCAAGATGTTATTTCAATCAATGGTGTTAAGACTTATGCATCCAAGGGTGAATTAAATTTCACAACCGTTTCAGAAACAGGTGGACCATTTGGAAGACTTGTTTTAATTGATGCAATATCGGCTTGGATTGACCCAACTCAAGCAGTTGTACCCACCAGTGATCTTTATCCTGAAGTTGTTGACCCAGAAGTTATAAAGAAAGAAAATGAAAGAGCATTTTCAGGTTCTCAAACAGATGCAATTGCTGCAGCTTTGAGATATTTAAAAATTCCAGTTGAAGTAAAAGTTGTGGTTGATAGCGTTGTTGTTGATTCGCCAAGTGATGGCAAAATTGAACCTGGTGATATGGTCATAAGTGTTGATAAAATTGAAGTAAAGACTGCAACTGATGTCGTTAGATTAGTACAACTTCGTAAACCTAACGAAGTAATCGAATTAACAATTTCACGTGATAAAAAAGTAGAAAATGTATTAGTAACTGGAACTGAATTGAAATCCGATACTTCAAAAGCTTCAATTGGAATTTCAATTGGTCCAGGAATTGATCCTCCTTATGATTTTAAATTTGGAGTAGCAGAAGTAGGTGGACCAAGTGCTGGATTGATGTTGACATTGGGAATTATTGATGAGCTAACCGAAAATGATTTAACGGCAGGAAAAATTATTGCAGGAACAGGAACTATAAATTATTTAGGCGAAGTCGGTCCCATTGGTGGGATAAGACAAAAATTAGAAGGTGCACAAAATAGTGGAGCGCAGTTGTTCTTGGCCCCAATTGATAATTGCGATGAAATATCTAGTGACAATTACAAATCAATGCCAGTAGTTGCAGTTTCAACTCTTGATAGTGCCATAAAGGCTATAGAAACATTCACAAAAACTGGAAGTATCAAAGGTTTAAAGACCTGTAGTTAAGTCGAAAAATGCCACTTTTTCTCTCACAAATTAACCCCGATTGGACGAAGTAAGCCTTGTTTCGTATTGTCGAAATATGACCTTTCCTCGCCCAGATTTTAGCTTCAATCGACCTAAGGGCAAGAATTCTTATTTATTAATTTCGTTAGGTGCATTAGTTTTCGCATTGTTATCCCTGTCTGGTTATTACACAGATTGGCTTTGGTACAAATCCGTTCAAGCACAAGAAGTTTATGCAACTGTTTTAGCTTGGCGAATTGGTTTGTTTGTGTTTTTTGCAGCAGTTACTGGAGTTATTATTTGGCTAAATGTTTACCTTGCTTACAAATTTAGACCAATGTATGCATCTGTAACTCCTGATCAACTTTCACTTCAGAGATATAGAGAAGCATTAGATCCAATAAGAAAAACTGTGTTTATTATCGGCCCAATTCTTCTAGGTTTCCTAGCAGGAGGTTCAGCATCAGCTGAATGGAGAAATTGGATTCAAAGATTAAATTCGGTTCCATTTGGTGTAAATGATGCACAATTCGGAATAGATATTAGCTTCTTTATTTTTGACTATCCGCTATATAGAAATCTCGTAACTTTTGGAATTAGCACAATTATTCTTTCTGGAATTGCAAGTGGAATTATTCACTACATTTACGGCGGCATTACTTTACAGTCACCAAATCAAAAGGCAACAAAGTTTGCCCAGTCTCAAATTTCAGTTTTAGTCGCATTACTTTTCATATTTAAGGCTTTTGCTTACTGGCTAGATAGATTTGGTTTGGCCCTAAAACAAGATTCTTTGTTAGTTGGATTGAAATACGCTGATGTAAATGCTGTTTTGCCTGCTAAATCATTAATGATGTATCTGTCATTAATTGTGGCAGTGCTATTTATTATTAATGCTTTCAGAAGAAGATGGTTTATCCCAAATATTGGTATTGGTGCACTACTAATTACAGGTATTTTGATTGGTGGCGTTTACACAACGGTTATTCAACAATTTGTAGTAAAACCAAGTGAAGCAGACAGAGAAGCTCCATATATTCAAAAATCTATTGAAGCAACCAGAAATGCTTATGGTTTGGCAAATGTGGAAATTACTGATTACGCGGCCAGCACCGCACCAAGCGCAGAAATCATTTCACAGCAAGCAGGAACTATTGAAAAAATTAGATTGATGGATCCTGCATTGCTTTCTCCTACATTTAATCAATTACAACAAATACGTGGTTATTACAGTTTTGCTGACACACTTGATATTGACCGCTACGCCCTTGGTAACTCTAATCAAGGAACAATTATTGCTGCTCGAGAAATTAACTTGGCAGGAATTCCTAGTGCACAACGAAATTGGATTAATTCTCATTTGGTTTACACTCACGGATTTGGTGTAGTTACAGCAAAAGATAACGCTGTAAGAATTGACGGCGAACCAGATTTCACCACAAGTGATATTCCTACAAAAGGCTCAATAAAAATAGATCAACCAAGAATTTATTTTGGTGAAAATTCTCCTAACTATTCAATTGTGGGAGGAGCCGCAGGAAGTGAACCTCGAGAATTAGATTATCCAGATGACACGAGTGCAAATGGCCAAGCAAACAATACTTATGAAGGTTCTGGTGGAGTTCCAATTGGCAATTTCTTTAACAGAGCTTTATATGCACTGAAGTACCAAGAAATAAATATCCTTCTTTCAAACTTAGTAAATAATGATTCAAAAGTTTTGTACTATCGTGATCCTTCAGAACGAGTGCAAAGAATTGCACCTTGGCTAACTCTTGATGGCGATCCATATCCTGCGATTATCGACGGTAAGATTTTTTGGATTATTGATGGTTACACTTCAACCAATTTCTATCCATACGCAACTAGAACAAGTTTAGATATAGCAACGGCAGATTCTGTAACACAAACTTCAACTGCATTAAGAGCTCAAGCAGCCAGATCAGTTAACTATGTTAGAAACTCTGTAAAAGCAACAGTAGATGCATATGACGGTACTGTTTCGATTTATGCATGGGATGAATCTGAGCCAATTCTTAAATCATGGGCACAAGCATTTCCAGGAATCGTAAAACCTCGTTCAGCAATGCCTGCACAAGTTGTTGATCACGTTAGATATCCCGAAGATTTGTTTAAGATTCAACGAGAAATATTAAGTAAATATCACGTTAAAGATGCAGGTGCTTTCTATGGTGGTCAAGATTTTTGGGTAATTCCAAATGATCCAACTAGACCAGGTGTGCAAAGCTCCCAACCTCCTTACTACTTACAACTACAAATGCCAGGAGATGCTTCACCGGTATTTTCATTAACCACAACTTTTGCACCAACTAGAAGACAAACTCTGGCTTCATTTATGTCAGTTTCAAGTGATCCAAAAAATAATTATGGAAAAATTCGAGTTCTTCAGTTACCTAGAAATACAACAATTCCTGGACCAACCCAAGTTCAAAACAACTTTGAATCAGACCCTGATGTGAGTGCGTTGCTTTCACTATTAAGACGTGGTGGTTCTGAAGTTGAACTTGGAAACTTGTTGTCTCTTCCAATTGGTGGAGGATTGCTATACGTCGAACCTGTTTATGTTAGAGCAACTGCTGGAGATAGTTATCCATTACTAAGAAAAGTACTTGCATCATTTGGACCAAAGGTTGTATTCGAAGACAATATTCAAGATGCCATTACTGCACTTTTTGGAACAACTTCAGGTGCAACACAGACGCCAACAGCTCCAGATAGTGAAACTTCTCCAACACCGCAAACTCCAAGTGAAACTGGAAATGCTGAAACTGATTTAGCAAATGCAATTAGTGATATGCAAAAAGCAGTTGCAGATGGAAAGCAAGCGCTAGCAAATGGTGATTTCACTGCATACGGCAAAGCACAACAAGATCTTGAAGATGCTTTGGCAAGAGCATTGGCTGCACAAAAAAGACTTAATCCAACAAACGAAATAGAAATAACTCCAGCAAGTTTCGTGCGCTAGATAGCGCAAGTGTTAAGAGTTTTGCCCTTACATTAAGATTGAACCAACCGACGCGGGGTGGAGCAGCTCGGTAGCTCGCTGGGCTCATAACCCAGAGGTCATAGGTTCAAATCCTGTCCCCGCTACCAAATCAAATGAAGACCGGGAAAATTAACCGGTCTTCTTTTTTTGTACCAAATATGACAAGCGTAGAGTGGTCATATGAATGAAAATGTTGGAAAGTTTGAGAAAAAGAAGTTAGGCAAAATTTTCCTAACCGCTCCTGGTCCAACGACTAAACAAATGTTTTCTCAACTTTTAAGAGCAAGAAAAGATCCTGCAGGATTTCTCGTCGATATGAGAAAAAAATATGGAAACGTGGTTCAATTTCCACTACCAATTTTGCCGGTCTATTTAGTCACTCATCCTGATGATGTTGATCGGGTTATGCGCGTTAATGCAAAGAATTATGGAAAAAGAACAATTCAATATGAAAATTTAGCTTTAGTTACAGGAGATGGGCTTCTTGCTGCTGACACAGATACTTGGAAGCGACAAAGAAAATTAATTCAACCAGCTTTTCATCACGAAGCTATCATGAGAGTTGGTCCAGATACTGTTTTAGTTACTGATCGAATGCTAAATAAATGGGAAAAGCTAACGAATAATACGGTAATTGATGTTGACGATGACATGATGCACTCAGCTTTAGAAATTGTTGGAAGATCTCTTTTTGGCACAGATTTAGCTGGCGATGTCGAAAAAACAGCGCAAGCAACTTTGGATGCACTCGACATCATCGTTGCAAGAGCTAGAACACCGATCACATTTCCAAAATGGATTCCTACTCCAAACAATAGGAAATTAGCAAAAGCATTAAAGCAACTTGATGGCGCTGTTCAAAGAATATTGGACGAAAGAAAAAAAATGACGGGGGTAGCAGGAGTTGATCGCGATGTGGACATGCTCGATTTGTTACTTGCCGCACATGATGAAGAAGGTGGATTAAACAGTAAAGAACTTCGAGATCAAATAGTTACCTTCATCGTTGCTGGTCATGAAACGGTTGCAAGTTCTCTAACTTGGACATGGTGGTTAATAGGTTCTCATCCTGAAGTTCAACTTAAATTACAAAAAGAAGTTGATGAAGTTTTGAAAGGGCGAGCACCTAATGTTAAAGATTTAGAAAATCTTCCTTACACAAAGGCAATTGTTGACGAAGCTTTAAGAGTATTTCCACCAGGATGGGTTGTAAGTAGAAGATCTTTAGATAAGGATGAACTTGGCGGATATGAAATTCCAGATAAAGCAGTCGTAATCATTTCTCCTTGGGCAACGCACAGACACCCTGATGCTTGGAATAGTGCTGAATCTTTTGATCCAACCAGATTTTTACCAGATGCACCAACACCACAAAAGGGAACATATTTGCCATTTGGAATTGGTCCACGAATGTGTATTGGTAAAGATTTTGCAATTTTGGAAAGTGTTTTAATGATTTCTAGAATTGCTCAGAAGTGGCAACTAAGTCCAGCAGGCGGAGAACCAGTACCTAGAGCATTGGTAATGGTAAGACCTGAAGGTGGATTACCTATGTATATAAATCGAAGAAATTAATTAAATAATTTAATTGTTTGATCGTGTAATAATCCATTAGTAACAACCATACTTTTTTCAACTAAAGGATCACCGCCACTAAGGGAAGTTACTCTTCCACCAGCCTCGGTAATTATTGGAATAAGCGCAGCCATATCCCAAATAGCTAAAGACGGTTCCATTGATAAATCAAGAGAACCTTCAGCCACCATCATGTGAATAATAAAATCACCAAAACCTCTAGCTCGCCAAACTCGTTTTAGAAGTTTCTCAAATTCATCTTCTTGAGTTTTAGATTTCCAGCTATCTTGACTTGAATAACCTAAATAGGCATCTTCTAATTTAGAAACTTTAGATACTTGCAATTTTCTTTCACTTTGAAATGAGTTTGTTTTGGTCTGTAAAAATGAACCTAAGCCTGTTGCTCCAAACCAACGTCTACCTAAAGCGGGCGCAGAAACCATTCCCGTTGTCATTACTCCATCGACTCTTAAACCAATTAAAGTTCCCCAAAAAGGTACGCCTCGCACAAAATTCTTAGTTCCATCAATTGGATCAAGAATCCATTCGCGATCACCACCTTCATCATGGCCAAATTCTTCACCGATAATCGAATCAGTTGATGAGTATTTTCCAATAAGATTTCTTAATTCTTCTTCCACGCTTTTATCTGCATCACTAACTGGAGTCAGGTCAGGTTTTGTTTCAATTTTTAAATCTATGGCGCCAAAGCGGGCCATGGAAATTTTGTCTGCGGCATCGGCTAATTTGTGGGTAAATTCTAAATCTTTAGCGCTCATTTGAAAATAACTCTATCCTTCAGCGCTATCAAGAGAACTGATTAATCTACGAAATGAATCAAGTCTTGGTAGAAGAGCAGGGTTTTCAAAAGCCATAGATTCAATTGCACAACTTGTGTCTTGATGCGTACATCCCTTTTGGCAATCGGTTGTCGCTTGGACTAAATCAGGAAAACCTTCAAGTATTTCTTCTACAGTGGCATGAGCTAATCCAAAAGATCGAATTCCTGGGGTATCAATAATCCAAGTAGATTTATTTATTTTTAGTGCAAATGCTGATGTTGATGTGTGTTTTCCTTGCCCTGTTACATCATTTACTTCACCAGTACGTCTATTTGCATCTGGAACAAGTCTGTTAACTAAAGTCGATTTTCCAACACCGGAAGGTCCAATTAAAACAGTAGTTTTATTCTCAAGCACATCAAGTAATTCTTCTAAAGTGGAAGTTTTATTGACAGAGAAAACTGGAATATCAAGTGCTTGATACATATCAGAAAGTTTTTGAGAAGACTCAATATCTGTTTTGGTAGCGATGATAATTGGTTGAGCATTAGCTAATCTGGCTGCGATAATTGTTCTGTCGATCAATCTTGGATTAGGTTCTGGTTCGGCTGTAGCTACAACGATTGCCACCATGTCAATGCTGGCAACTAAAGATCTTTCAACTGATTCCGAGTCATCGGCACTTTTTTGTAAAGAATTCTTACGTTCATTTACCTTTACAATTCGTGCCATGTTTTCAGTATTTTTTGTATCTACCCCAACAATTTCAACTAAATCTCCAACTACTACACCTTTTCGTCCAAGCTCTCGTGCCTTAATTGCATAAATATCAATTTCTTCAGGATTTGTTAAATGAACAGTAAATCTTCCTCTATCAACAGTTACCACTAATCCAGTGACTGCATTTTCAAACTTTGGGCGATCTTTGGATCTTGGTCGAGATTTATGTTTTCCAGGACGAGAGCGAAAATCATCCTCGTCATAATCTTTCAGATTATTCACGCACTCACCAAGTGCGCCCACATATTTTCAAAATCAGGAAGAGTTTTTGATGTGGTCTTAATATCATCAACTTCAATTCCTGAAACTACTAATCCAATTACGGCACCGGCTGTGGCCATTCTGTGATCATCAAATGCTTTCCACAAACCTGCTTTAAGTTTTGCAGGTCGAATAATTAAACCATCCGCAGTTTCTTTGGCGTCGCCACCAATTGATTTTATGTTTTCTACTAATGCAGCTAAGCGATCTGTTTCATGTCCTCGCAAATGTGCAATTCCTGACAAAGTGCTAGGTGAATTTGCAAATAACGCAATCGAAACTAATACAGGAGTTAATTCTCCTACGTCACTTAAATCAAAATCGATTCCTTTGATTTCACTTACATTTTTTACAGTCAATCCCTTTTCGCCTAGTGAAACATTGGCGCCCATTTTTTTAAGAATTTCAATCCATGCATTGCCAGCTTGAGTTGTTTGTTGTGGCCAATCAGGAATAGTAACTTCACCTTTGGTAACCATTGCAGCAGCTAAGAATGGGCCTGCATTTGATAAGTCTGGTTCGATTAACCAATTTTTTGATTGGATTTTAGAGGGCAATACTTTCCATGAATTTTTGTCGAGAGTTATTACTTCCACTCCAACTTGTTTTAACATGTCGATGGTCATTTCAATATGTGGAAGGCTGGGTAGGTTTTTACCAACGTGTCTAATAACTAAACCATTTTTAAATTTAGGAGCGGCAAGAAGAAGAGCACTAACAAATTGACTTGATTCAGATGCATCAATAGTTATTTCTCCTCCCTGCACTAATCCATCACTTGCAATGGAGAAGGGAAGTCTTCCTGTTGATTGATCATCCAAAGATATACCTAGATTTTTTAACGCATCAATCAGAGTTTTCATTGGTCTATTTCGAGCACGTTCATCTCCGTCAAAATGTGCAACTCCAGCAGAAAGAGCAGCAATTGCTGGGACAAATCTCATTACTGTGCCAGCTAATCCAACATCGATAGTTAAATCTTGATGTACCAGTTTCATTGCAGATATTTCGATTCCGTCTTTATCTCTCTTTATCTCACAACCAAATTGTTGTAATGCTTGAAGCATTAATTCTGTATCTCGAGCAAGTAGTGGTTTAGAGATTTTTGAAACCGAATCACCTAATGCGGCCAAGACGAACGCTCTATTTGTTGCAGATTTAGAACCAGGAATCGACACAGTCGAATAAATTGGGCGCTGCACAACGGGAGCGGTCCAATTATGTGGGGCAGATTCACTCATTTGCATCTAAGACTACAGCGTGCACGTAATATCCAGGTTGTTATGTGTGGAAGATACGCGGCTAATCGCGACACCGGAACTCTTACTGAAGTTTTCAAGTTAAAAAACCTACCTAGCCAATTATTGACCGAAAATTACAACATTTCTCCAACTTCAAAAACCTACGCAATTACAGTTGATAAAAATCAGAATCGAACATTAGAAATTATGACCTGGGGATTGATTCCATCTTGGGCCAAAGATAATTCGATGAGTACAAAAATGATTAATGCCAGATTTGAAACTGTTGATGAAAAACCTTCTTTTAGAAGTGCGTTCAGTAAAAGACGCTGCATAATTCCAATGGATGGATATTACGAATGGTTTCGACCAGAAGATCCTAAAGAAAAGAAACAACCATACTTTATAAAAGCAGGAAAAAGCCCACTGCTTGCTGTGGCAGGAATTTATGAAATATGGAAAAATCCAGATCCTAATAACTTTGATCAAGAAATTCATAGTTTCTCAGTAATTACTACAGAAGCAAAATTAGGTTTGGAAATAATCCATGATCGCATGCCGGTATTGGTTCCTGATAAGAATTGGGAAGCCTGGCTTGATCCAAATATTCAAAATAAAGATGAAATTAGATCAATGCTTGCAACTCCACCTAGTGGCTACTTTGAATTCTTCAAGGTTAATAGTGATGTAAACAATGCTAGAAACAATGGTGCTCAATTGATTGAGCCTCTCAAAGTTTAAGTATGAGTATTTCTTTTATAGAAACTACTTATGGAAGTGCGCGTATCACAAGTCTTCATCACTATAAAAAAACAGTTGCATTTATAACCCATGGTGCTGGTAAAGGTTTAGATTCAATTGATTTGGCATCAATAATTCATCAACTCGATATACATGGAATAAGTGTCGTTGGGGTAGAAATGCCTTGGCTGGTTGCTGGCAAAAAAATTGCAAGTCCAGCAAACCATTTAGATCAAGTTTGGCGAGAAGTTAATGAAAATTTGCATGAAAGATATGCAGATTTTAAAAAAGTCTTTATCGGGCGAAGCACTGGAGCTCGAGTTATTTGCAGAACTGCAGAAGTATTAAAACCTGATCTAATTATTAATTTAGCATTTCCTCTTAAATCTCTTACCGGTAAATCTCGCGAGGAAGAATTGAAGCAAGCCTTAGATAAGAATTTTGAAATGATAATCATTCAAGGTCAAAAGGACACTTTTGGTTCAGCTACTGACATCAAGCAAGCACTAGGTGTTAGAAAAAACCTAGAAATTATTGATGCGGGAAATTTAACTCACAAACTCAGTGGAACTATGGGAGAACTAGTCATTGAATGCCTTAGTAAAAAGGGTTACTAAAGCGACAAGGTAGCGTTTGAATATGACATTTTTATCCTCGGTTGTTAAAGACCGAACCGATCTTGAAGACAAAGACCTAGATCATTTGCAAGCTCTACTTGCTGACTGGACTTTGTTGGCAGATTTAAGTATGAGTGATCTTGTGCTGTGGATTCCCACTTGGCATGGCAAAGGTTTTTTTGCAGCAGCTCAAATTAGACCAGCTACTTCTCATACGAATGTTCCTGAGGATTTAGTGGGGGAATTCATTGCTCCAGGTAGACGAGTTGACCTTGATAAAGCGTTAAGTACCAGAAGAAAAGTAGTTCATCCCACTGATTCTGGATTAAGAGTAGATGCAATTCCTGTTATCCTAAACGAAAAAGTTATTGCAGTTATTTCTCGACATACAAATGCTGATGGACGAGGTGGAAGATTAGAGCAAGTTTATTTGGCAGCAGCAGAAGATTTAATGGAAATGGTTGCTGCAGGAAGTTTCCCTGCAACTGGTGAAGTAAGTAAAGCAAATCAAGCTCCACGAGTTGGAGACGGTTTAATTCGTTTAAGTAAACAAGGAGAAATTGAATATGTAAGTCCAAATGCTGCATCTGCTTTTAGAAGATTAGGTTTGGCAGCGGATTTAATTAATCAAGATTTAGCAAAGGTAGTTGCAAAACTTCAAAAAACACCTGGTCCTGTTGATGAAGCCATCATGTTAGTTGCAGCAGGCAGAGCAAGTGGGGAAGTTGAATTAGATAACTCAACTTCAGTTGTAACACTTCGTGGAGTTCCACTACTAAGAAATGACGAAAGAGTGGGCGCTCTTGTTTTAGTTCGAGACGTAGCAGACTTAAGAAGAAAAGAAAAAGCATTATTGACTAAAGATGCAACGATTCGCGAAGTTCATCATCGAGTAAAAAACAATTTACAGACAGTAGCAGCGCTTTTAAGATTGCAAGCAAGGCGAGCAAAGAGTGATGAAACCAGAGATTCTTTAGCTGAAGCACAAAGAAGAGTTAGTGCTATTGCAGTAGTGCATGAAGCGTTATCTAGATCTCCTGGCGAAGTTATTCCTTTTGATGAAGTAATTAATCAAGTCATTGCTCTTGTGACTGACGCATCATCAACTATTGAAAATGAAAAACCAATAAGTATTGAACGACAAGGTGAATTTGGAGAGTTGCCAGCAGAAATTGCAACACCAATTGCTATGGCAGTGGTAGAAATTCTACAAAACGCTATTGAACATGGTCGCCCTACTAGTGAGCCAGTGCAAATTAATGCCACAAAAAGTGGTGGGCAAATCCGCATCACCATCACAGATGGTGGACCTGGCATTGAAAAAGGAAAAGATGTTTTTGCAACAGATCAATTGGGCTTACAAATTGTGAGAACTTTAATTGTTGATGAACTCGGTGGTGGTTTAACTATTTCTGCTAATTCACCAACTGGGGTGAAGGCAGAAATAGTTGCCCCGATAGTTTTAAGGAAAAGTAACTAAACCTTTAGGGTTTAGTAGAAATTGATTGAAGCTGCTGGGGCAGTGTGTCCCAAAGCGCGACGTTCGTCTTCGCTTAGTCCACCCCAAACTCCTGAATCTTGACCTGTTTCCAGAGCCCATTGCAAGCATGGTTCAACCACGGTGCAGGTTTTGCAGACCTTTTTGGCTGCTTCTATCTGAAAAACGGCAGGTCCAGTGTTACCTATAGGGAAAAATAACTCAGGATCTTCATCGCGACAAGCTGATTTATGGCGCCAGTCCATGCTCAATACCTCCAATTAGTTTCCCCACTACAAGGGTGACACGTTGTGACGCTTTGCACAACCTTAAAATGAAAAAATTTCTGAAAACAGGTGTCACTTTGGTCACATTGGGGATAAATCGGACAAGAGTCCTTATTGCAAAATCTTTGCAATAGCATAAGATTATCAATAGTGACTTCCTAGGAGACTAATGAAAATCCCACAAATGCATATCCCAGATGGGTTTATAAATGCACCAGTTTCAGTCTTATTCCTGGCTATATCTGCTTTTTTTGTGTTCTTAGCACTCCGGGGAGCCAAAAATCAGTTAGATGAAAAAGTTGCACCGCTTGCCGGGTTAGCTGCAGTATTTATTTTTGCTATGCAAATGATCAATTTTCCAGTTGCAGCAGGAACCAGTGGACACTTAATTGGTGGAGCATTAGCTGCAATTTTGATTGGACCATGGGCAGGAGTGCTCGCAGTAACAGTTGTTCTAATTGTGCAGGCATTAGTTTTTGCAGATGGCGGATTAACTGCAATGGGATTAAACGTTTTCAATATGTCAATTCTTGCAACATTGGGCGCCTGGTACATATTTAGATTTTTACAAAAAATACTTCCAAAAAATCGAATTGGGTTTTTGTCAGCAACCGCACTTGCAGCTTATTTAAGTGTGCCAATTAGCGCCATCGGATTCACACTTCAATTTGCACTTGGTGGAACAGCTGCCATCACTCTTGACAAAGTTTTGGTAGCGATGGTTGGAGTTCACTCTGTCATCGGAATAGGTGAAGCCATAATTACTGTGCTTACTATTTCTGCAGTCTTGTCAGTAAGAAAAGATTTAGTTTATGGCGCTTCAAATTCAAAAGTTTCGTTAATTAAATAGGAGAATAAATGACCACTAAAAAAATTGTTCAAATTGGTTTAGTAACATCAATATTTGTAGCTGCAATAATAAGCTTTTATGCAAGTGGTCACCCAGATGGCCTTGAATTTGTTGCCGAACAAGTTGGATTTTTAAATACGGCAAAAGATAGTTCAGTAGCTGGTTCTCCTTTAGCAGATTATGCTTTTGCTGGACTTGAAAATGAAAGAATTTCTGTGGCAATCGCAGGAATTATTGGTGTATTACTAACTGCCGTTGTATCCTTTGGGCTATTTTCTTTTCTTAAAAAAAGATAAATTAGACACATCTAGTGGGTGAAATACAAAGCCATATCTCTGTTGGAATTTATGAACATCGGCATAACTGGTTTCACGAACTTCCTTCACATATAAAAATTGCTTCTGTTTTCTCATTTGTTTTGGTAGTCGTACTAACTCCAGGATATTTTTTCCAAGCACATCTGAGTTACGCGTTGATCGTGATTAGTTTGCTTATCTGGAATAAAGTACCTCTTGGTTTAATCAGAAAAAGACTAATTATTGAAATTCCCTTTGTTCTATTTGCTTTTTTCTTGCCAATTTTTGGTACAGATCCAAGGATTGATTTCTTTGGCTTAAGACTCTCTGAGCCTGGTTTGTGGGCTGGGTGGAATATTTTAATAAAAGCAACAATTGGAGTGATGATGTCGTTAATTCTTTCCTCAACCACTCCGCAAAGAGAATTGTTAGTTGGTCTTGAAAAATTGAAATTCCCCAAATTGTTGGTTCAAATTATGTCTTTCATGATCAGATACACAGTTGTCGTAACCGAAGAATTAAAAAGAATGGCAATTGCTCGGGAATCAAGATGTTTTGAAGCCAAGGGCCCTAAGCAATGGGGAGTACTCGCAAGATCTGGCGGAGCACTTTTCATTAGATCTTATGAGCGCGGAGAAAGAGTTCACATGGCAATGCTCTCAAGAGGTTACACCGGCCAGTTACCTTTAACTACTAGACAAATTTCAAGTAGACAAGATTACATAAATGGAACATTATTACCTTTAGTTGCCGTTGCTGTGATTTTAATTTGGAGTGTATTTCTTAAATGACAAATGCATTAGAAATAAAGAGTTTATCTTTTTCCTATCCTGATGGAAGACAAGCTTTAAATAGTGTCAATATAGAAATAAAAAGAGGCGAAAGAGTTGCGCTTCTTGGACCTAACGGTGCTGGTAAAACTACTTTAGTAATGCATTTAAATGGAATTTTGCTTTCAGATGATGGTGAAGTTAAAGTTGCAGGAATTAATGTTGAAAAGAATAACTTATTTGAAGTAAGAAAAAGAGTGGGTCTAGTCTTTCAAGATCCAGATGATCAATTGTTCATGACAACAGTTCGAGATGACGTTGCATTTGGTCCTGCCAATATTGGCATTTCAGGTAGTGAATTAGATGAACGAGTAAATTTTGCACTTGACCAAGTTAAAATGCAAGATTTTGCGGATCGACCACCTCATCATTTATCTTTTGGTCAAAGAAGAAGAGTTGCAGTTGCCACAGTTCTTGCTATGAAACCAGATATTTTGGTGTTGGATGAACCAAGTAGCAATCTAGATCCAGCCAGCAGACGTGAACTAGCAGAAATTCTCTTAAGCCTTGATGTAACAATATTTATGGTTACTCATGATTTGCCTTATGCGTTAGAAATATGTCCTCGAGCAGCCATCTTGAATGATGGAAAAATTGTTGCAGATGGATCGACTCGTGAATTGTTGGGCGATGATGAATTGATGACAAGTAATCGTTTGGAATTACCTTTTGGAATGCACTTAGACCACATTCCTCATCATAGGTAAATTTCATGTCGAAGTGGATTAGCAAGTCTCTCTCAATTTGTTATTTCATCATTATTTTTCAGGGAATTTCTCTTCTTGTTTACACATCAATTGCATTTGTTGGGGCATTAATAACAGGAGAAATCGAAAGAGTCGATACGTTTGTATCGGAGAATTTACTTTATTTGTTATTGATTTTCTCGATATTGTTCATTGCAAAAAATTTTAAAAAGATCAAAAGAGCATCATTCACTCCATTTTTATTAATTCAGCTGTTTGCATTGATAATTGCTTGGCCTTTGTTGCAAAGCGATAAATTGATTACACAAGGTTTGGGTTTGTTAATTGGAATTAGTGGCTTGCTAGGAATTGTTTTGGGCTTATTGCCTCAAAATCGCAATAAATTTATGTGATTTAAAAAAGCCCCGGGACTCCCGGGGCTTTTTACTTCATAAAGAAATTTAACTTAGGCTTTTTTAGTTTCCCAAAAAATTGTGTCAATTTCTTTAATCTTGCCTAACAAATTATCTGCTACAGCAACATCATTTGTACCCTTTGTTCCGGCAGCTCCGGCAAGTTTTGTCGCTTCATTGAACAGAACATGAAGTTGTGGATACTTTTCAAAATGTGCTGGCTTGAAATAGTCTGTCCACAAAACCCATAGATGCTCTTTGACCAGATGTGATCTTTGTTCTTTGATTGCTACGGCGCGACTTTTGAAGTCAGCATCTTTTGAATCGTTGTATTTAACCATGCATGCTTTGACAGACTCAGCTTCAATTTTTGCTTGGGCTGGGTCATAAACACCACAAGGTAAATCGCAGTGAGCAAAGACTGTTGTCTTAGGTGACCATAAACTCATTGTTTACTCCTTCGGATTGTTATTCCTGAGATTACCCTGAAAGTAACTCTTTAGCACAATGAGATGGTGGGTAACTTCGGGTTGATGGTGGCAAGAGTGCAGGGTGACTCGATGGCGCCTGCCTATCACTCGGGCGATTTGGTCTTAATTAGAAAGTCTCAAAAAGTTAAACGAAACAACGTTGTCATCGCGCATCGCCCCGATCGAGAAGACTTACTGATCATCAAAAGAGTAATAACCATTACAAATAAAGGTTATTGGTTACAAGGCGACAATTCAGAATTTAGTGATGACTCAAGACTTTTCGGAGAAGTACCAAAGGAATTAGTTAAAGGTATTGTGATGTTTAAGTATTGGCCGTTATTTACAAACTGAGTTAATATCAGCTGCAAAATTTTCTACATCTTCAATCGTGGTATCCCATGAACACATAAGTCTTACTTCACCTGTGTTATCGTTCCAGACATAGAAATTGTGTTTCTTTTGTAGTTCAATTGTGTGTTGTGGATCAAGAATTGCAAATACTGCATTGCTTTGAGTTAACTGAGTTATCTTTACTTTTGAATTATTCTCTATTTTTGAACGAAGTAACTTTGCCATTTCGTTGGCATTTGATGCATTTTGCTTCCATAGATCATTTGTAAGTAATGAAATAAATTGAGCAGCCAAGTAACGGTGCTTACTGGCTAATTGCATGGAAGATTTTCTTATCCATGGATATTTCTTTGCTAATTCTGGTTTAAATAAAACAACAGCTTCGGCTCCCATCAAACCATTCTTAGTTCCACCAAATGAAAAAATATCAACACCAGCCTTGCTGGTTAAGTCTGCAATTGAAACCCCAAGACTTGCAGCAGCATTGCTAATTCTTGCACCGTCCATATGTAGATATGAATTGTTTTTATGAGCAATGTCAGCCAATGCTTTTATTTCACTAGGAGTGTAAACAGTTCCCATTTCAGTAGATTGGGTGATTGAAACAACATTAGGTTGCGAAGTGTGGGGATCTCCCATGCGAATCCAAAGTGGGGCAATTAATTCAGGGGTTAATTTTCCATCTTTAGTTGGAATGTCTAATAATTTAACTCCCAACAATCGTTCGGGTGCGCCACCTTCGTCAACATTTATATGAGCAGTACTTGCACAAATTACCGAATTCCAAGAATCCATAACTGTTTGCAGGCCTGTGATATTTGCACCTGTGCCATTGAATACAAAGTTAACTTCACATTTTGAATCTTGAAGAGTAATTCTAATTAATTCAATTGCATTAAGAGTTACATCATCTGCGCCATAGGCTTTTACGTGATCTTGGTTAATTTCTGAAATTTGTTCAAAAACTAAAGGGTGAACTGGAGCATAATTATCGCTTGCAAATGATTTCATGGCTACAGCCTTTCATAGGCGTAATAACTATTTAGCTTTGAGGGGATTATTCGATTATTGATTTAATTAAATCTGATTGTTCTTGATCGTGCTTGGTATGAGAACCAACAGCAGGAGCACTAGAAGCTGGTCGAGAAGCTCTTGTGACTACACGACCTAGTTGAGGTGCAAGTTCAGTCATAACAAATGGATAGGCGCCTTGATTAGCAGGTTCGTCTTGTGCCCAAATAATTTTTGCATCATTTGAGTAACCAGACAAAATTGATTTAATTTCTTTAATAGGAAGTGGGTAAAGTCTTTCAAGTCTGATAATAGCTATATTTTCTAGTTTTGCAGCATCTCTTGCAGCGGCAATTTCGTGACTTATTTTTCCAGTACACAGCACAATTTTGTTAACTTTTGACTTATCTGTTTTTATATCTTCTATTGCTGGCACAAATTTTCCATCAGTAAATTCTTTAGTTGCACTAGTAGCCGGTTTTGCTCTCAGCATTGATTTAGGGGTAAAGACAATAAGTGGTTTGTTATGTGGATTTAACACTTGCCAACGAAGCAAATGAAAATATGAAGCCGAAGTTGAAGGCTGGGCAATAGTCATGTTGTCTTGTGCAGCCAAACTTAAGAATCTCTCAATTCGTCCAGATGAATGATCTGGACCTTGACCTTCC
>JAPLAV010000081.1 GCA_026393095.1 Actinomycetota bacterium
GATTTAAATCAATTTCGGCAAAGGTAATTCCAGGAACCGTGTTTAGGTTTGCGTTTATTGGTTCTGCCACAGAGTTTGATGGAGTTGAAACGTTATTTACTAATTCAGTAGGAATTAGTGCGCCTAGTCCTCTACCTAAACCTCTTTTTGGTGCAACCATATTAGTTAACTCCCGCGTGACGTTGAGCAAATTCTTTAGCAACTTTTACATACGCTTGTGCACCTGGGGATCCTGGATCATAAGTAATAACTGTTTGTTGAAAACTTGGTGCTTCACTTACCCTTACAGCTCTTGGAATTTCTGTGGTGATTACAATGTCACCAAAATGTTTTCTAACTTCTTCAGCAACTTGTTGACTCAAATTTGTTCGAGAATCAAACATTGTTAAAACAATTGTGGCAACTTCTAAATCTGGATTTAGTTGTTTCTTAACTAGGTTAACGTTATTCATTAACTGACCCAAACCCTCTAATGCATAATATTCAGTTTGAATTGGAATTGAAACTTCTTTTGCTGCAACTAGTGCATTAAGAGTTAATAAACCTAAACTTGGTGGACAATCAATAAAAACATAATCAATTGCTTTATTATATTTTTCTTTATGAAAATCTAAATATTTATTTAGTGCTCTTTGTAATCTGTATTCGCGAGCAACTAAAGATACTAATTCAATTTCTGCACCTGCTAAATCAATTGTTGCTGGTGCACAAAAAAGATTTTCTATTTCTGCAACTGGTTTGACAACTTCAGAAAAATCTACTTCTTCAACTAATACTGAATAAACATCTGGTGTTCCAACGCGATGATCAATATTTAATGCAGTTGATGCATTTCCTTGTGGATCGGTATCTATTACTAAAATATGTAATCCATGTTTTGCTAAAGCTGCAGCTAAATTAACCGCGGTTGTTGTTTTACCAACTCCACCTTTTTGATTAGCAATAGTAATAATTATGGTTTGTTTAGGATTTGGTAATTTTTCAGTGTTACCGAGTTTTAAATTAATTGCCGCTTCAGCAGCTCTAGCTAGTGGTGTATCAATACTCATTTGGATGGCCAACCTAAATCACTTGGTTTGCCATTTGGCTTAGGAGAACTGGTATCAGGGGTTGGCCACCCTAAATCTGATGGTTTTGGGTTACTGGCCACTTGAATTTTTACCCCTTTGAGATTTCAACTACCGTGACGCTCAAATCTAATGCCAAACCGCAAGTCTTAATAGTGGCAGTCGAACCCTTGAGGGAAACTAGCTCTTTTTTGGCTTCTTCTAACTCTTCTTGGGCTTTTTCTCCTTTTATCGCTAAAACCTTGCCGCCTTTCTCAACTAGGGGCAAAGACCAAGCAATCAGTTTGTTTAAGGGAGCAACGGCTCTGGAGGTGACAATCTGGGCTTTGACCTTTTGGGTTTCAGCCCTGCCTCGGATGATTTCAACATTGGTTAATTCGAGATCGGAAGTCACTTGGGTTAAGAAATCTGTTCTTCTTTGCATAGGTTCAATCAAAGTGACTTTTGATTCAGGTTTGAGAATGGCAAGAACGATGCCAGGAAGGCCTGCCCCAGAACCAATATCAATAATGGATTGGCCATCTGGAATTAGTTCAGATAAAGCAGCACAGTTCAAAATATGACGATCCCAGATACGTTCTACTTCCCTAGGACCTATGAGCCCTAAGCGAACACCGTCTTTTGCCAAAATATCGGCATATTGGGAAAGTTTGGAAAAACCTGGCCCTAAAGCTAATTCTTGAGAAATGGTTGGCTTTGTTCCACGTGGAACATTTTGCCCCTGGCTCACGCCGGGAGAACGACCACGTAGCGGTTTGGCTCTTCGCCTTCAGATTCTGACTTCAAGCCTGCTTCGCCCACAGCGTCATGGACTACTTTTCTCTCAAATGGGTTCATGGACTCTAGGGCTACTGCTTCCCCAGTCTTTTTCACTCTTTCGCAAGCTTCTAGCCCTAATTCGGCCAAAGCGGCCTTGCGAGCAGCTCGGTAGCCAGAAATATCGATCATTAGACGGGAGCGTTCCCCGGTTTCACGAGTTACAGCTAAACGGGTTAAATCTTGGATGGCGTTTAGAACTTGGCCATCTGAGCCGACCAGGTTGGAAAGATCTGCTCCAGTGATGCTCACTAAAGCTCTTTCGCCTTCCACGTCCACTACTAGATCGCCATCAAGATCTGCAATATCCAGCAAACCTTCTAGGTAATCAGCGGCAATATCGCCTTCTTTTTCTAA
>JAPLAV010000079.1 GCA_026393095.1 Actinomycetota bacterium
GGACCATGCTTTAATTCTCCAGCAGCAAATCCTTCTGCGTGCATGTAAGCAAGCTCTTTTAATTTCAAGGCGCCTTCTAGAGCAACTGGAAATCCAACATGTCTTCCAATAAATAACACACTTTGGGCATTCACATACTTTTTGGCTAATTCATTTACCGCATCTGTGGTGTCAAGAACAACATCAATTTGATGAGAAATGTTAGCTAGTTCATTCATTACTTGTTTAATTTCAGCAGTTGGTTTATCAAGTCTTAGCTCTGCAAAATAAAGAGATAATAATTCAACGGCAACTACTTGGGTTAAGAATGCTTTGGTGGACGCAACTGCAATTTCAGGTCCACCGCGGGTGTAAAGAACTGCATCTGATTCCCTAGGAATAGTTGCACCTTGGGTATTACAAATTGCTAATACTTTGGCACCTTGAGATTTTGCGTGACGAATTGCCATCAAAGTGTCCATGGTTTCTCCACTTTGAGAAATTGCCACAACTAAAGTTCTGTTATTTAAAATTGGGTCTCTGTATCTAAATTCACTGGCTAATTCAACTTCACAAGGAATTCTGGTCCAACGCTCCATAGCGTATTTACCAATCATTCCTGAATGAAATGCAGTTCCACAAGCCACAAAAACAATCTTTTCAATATTGGCAATCTCACCAATTGAAAGTGTCATTTCTTCCAAAATTAGTTTGCCATCTTCACCCAGACGTCCCACTAAAGTTTCGGCAACAGCTTTTGGTTGTTCAAATATTTCCTTAAGCATGAATAAATCAAAGCCACCTTTTTCTGCAGCTTTAGCATCCCAATCAACAACATATTCTTTTGTTTTTGCGGGTTTTCCATCAAAATCTGTAATTGTTATTTTGTCGTGTCTAAGTTCCACAACTTGATCTTGTCCTAATTCAATTGCGTTTTTGGTGTGAGAAATAAATGCTGAAACATCTGATGCTAAGAAGTTTTCATCCACTCCTCGGCCAACCACAAGGGGTGAATTACGTCTAGCGCCAACTACAACATCAGGTTGCTGAGCATGAACTGCCACAAGAGTGAAAGCACCTCTTAATCTTCTAACAACTTTTCTCATGCTTTCTGCTAAATCATTATTTGATTTTGGATACTCAAAATTAAGTAAATGTGCGACAACTTCTGTGTCGGTATCACTACTTAATTTAACTCCCGCTTTTTGTAATTCTGCTCTTAATTCTGAAAAGTTTTCAATGATGCCGTTATGTATAACTGCAATTTCATTAGAAACATCTGTATGAGGATGAGCATTTGCATCATTTGGAATTCCGTGAGTTGCCCAACGAGTATGACCAATTCCGGTTGTGGAATTCGGTAGTGGATCTGTTCCTAAAAGAGTTTCTAGATTGACAAGTTTGCCGGCTTTTTTTCTAACTTCAAGTTTGTGATCTTGCACAACAGCAACACCAGCTGAGTCGTATCCGCGATATTCAAGTCGACGTAATCCATCGACAACCACGGTAAGGGCTTGCTTGTTACCTACGTAGCCAACAATTCCACACATTGTGTTTACAGCCTACGCGAAAGAGAATCTGGCGTAGTGTTCAACTTATGCTCATCCTCTTACCGCCCAGCGAAGGCAAGAACTCTGTGCAAAAGGGCAAACCGGTCTCGCTAACCTCACTTTCTTTTGGCAAGGATTTAAACCTGACGAGAAAGAAAACTCTTGCAGCAATTGGTTCAAAGGTTGCTAATGGACCAAGTGCAAAAGCAATAGAAGTTTATTCTGGAGTTTTATATCAAGCACTTGATTATCAAAACTTAAATGCCGCAGCTAAAAAACGTGCTGAGAAATCGATTGTAATTATTTCAGCATTATTTGGCGCTGTTAAATTAACGGATTCGATTCCAACTTACAAACTAGATATGGCGAAATCCTTACCAAAATTAGGTTCTTTAAACGCTTTGTGGAAACCAGTTGTTACTAAAGCAATGGAAGCAATAAAAACAGATTTGATTATTGATTGTCGATCATCCACCTATCAAGGTGTATGGACACCTGATTTAAAGAAAACAGTAGGAATACGAGTGTTCACAGAAAAGAATGGCAAAAGAACTGTTGTTACCCATATGTCTAAAAAGACAAGAGGAGATGTGGCAAAGTTATTAGTAATGCAGTCAAAGAGTCCAAAAACTGCTCAAGAATTACAGAAGCTTGTGGCAAAAGAATTTAAGTGTGAGTTGGTAAAACCAGAAGGAAAAAAGAGTTGGTTTCTAGATGTGATAGTTAAGAACTAGCAGGTTTTCTTAACAACACTAGCTAATGATTCTGCTATTTCTTGAGCTTGTTTCATAGTTTCTGCTTCAACCATCACTCGAATTAAAGGCTCAGTTCCACTTGATCGAAGTAGCACTCGTCCTTTTTCACCCAATGTGGTTTCAGATTTCTTAACAGCATCTTTAAGTTCAGCGTTATCAATTTTTGTTTTATCAACATCAGGAATATTAATTAGTATTTGAGGAAATTTCTTAACTATTCCTGCTAATTCCTGTAAAGCTTTCTTAGTTCCAGCAACTGCGTTCATTAAGTGAAGTGCTGTTAATAATCCATCACCTGTTGTTGAATGATTTCTCATGATGATGTGGCCTGATTGTTCTCCACCTAATACATAATTCTTTTCTTCCATGGCTTCTAGAACGTACCTGTCTCCAACGCCTGTTTCAATTACATTGATTGAGGCTGATTTCATCGCAATTTTAAAACCAAGATTTGCCATCACAGTAGAAACAACTGTGTCAGAAGCTAGTTTTCCAGTTTGTTTAAAATCATGAGCTAACAAAGCCAAAATATGATCGCCATCAATAACATTTCCTTGAGCATCAATTGCTAAACATCGATCAGCATCACCATCGTGAGCAATACCTAAATCACAATTGTTTTTCTTAACTGTTTCAATTAATGATTCTAAATGTGTTGATCCACAATTATCATTAATGTTGATTCCATTAGGTGCGTTATGTATTGCAATAACTTCGGCTCCTGCTCTGGAGTAAAGATCTGGCGCAACTTCACTTGCTGCGCCATTAGCGCAATCAACTGCAATTTTTAATCCTTTTAAAGCACCAGTATTTATAGTTTCTAAAAGGTGAGCTAAATAAGCTTCGTAGGCATCAGCCATTTCTTTTACTCGACCCACTTCACTTCCTGTTGGATGTGGCACTTTAGTTTCTAAGTTTTTTTCAATTTCATCTTCAACCTCATCAGGCAATTTTTTACCATCTTTGGAAAAGAATTTAACTCCGTTATCAGAAAATACGTTATGAGAAGCAGATAAAACTACACCTAAATCAGCACCATAATATTTAGTTAAATACGCAATGGCCGGAGTTGGTAAAACTCCAACTTTTAATACATCCACACCAACTGTTGCAAGCCCTGCAATTAATGCAGCTTCCAACATTTCACCAGATGCTCGAGGATCTCTGCCCACAACTGCTTTGGCTTTACCTTTGCCATGACGTTGAGCAATAACTAATGAAGCAGATTTACCAAGGGAAAAAACTAATTCAGGAGTGAGATCTTTGTTGGCACTGCCTCGCACACCATCGGTGCCGAATAATCGGCCCATGTAATTATCTCTTGCTGTATTGAGAACGCTTACGAGCTTTCTTCAAGCCAGCTTTCTTACGTTCGATAACATCTCTATCAACTGCGTTTAATGCTCTAGCAATTCCTAAACGAAGCGCTCCCGCTTGACCACTTGAACCGCCACCCACAATGTGAGCAATAACGTCGTAGTTCTTTTCAATACCTAAAACTTTAAATGGATCATTTACTAATTGTTGGTGCAACTTGTTTGGAAAATAAACTGCTAATTCTTTACCGTTAACAACAAACTTGCCATTACCTGGAACGATACGAACTCTTGCAATAGCTTCTTTTCTTCGACCAGTTCCTGCACTTGGTGCTTGCACGCCAGTCTTAAGTGGTGCAAAAGATTTTGATGATTCGCTGGTTACGTAGTTTTCTGATTCGCTCAAGATATTTTCCTCTTAGTTTGCAATCTGCTTGATTTGTTTAATTACATATGGCTTTGGATCTTGTGCAACGTGTGGATGATTTGCATCTGCATAAACTTTTAGTTTCTTAATTAATTGACGACCAAGTTTGTTGTGAGGAAGCATTCCTTTAACGGCAATTTCAATTGCACGTTGTGGATTTGTTTCTAATAATTTGTCATAACCAATTGCAGTCAAACCACCTGGAAAACCAGAGTATGTGAATGCTTTCTTTTGTTGACGCTTTGATCCTGAAAGTGCAACCTTGCCAGCATTGATAACGATTACGAAATCGCCTGTATCAACGTGAGGTGCAAAAATTGCTTTGTGTTTACCGCGAAGAATAGTTGCTGCAACAGATGCAATACGTCCTAGTGGAATGTCATTTGCATCAATAACGTGCCAAGCACGAGTTATCTCGGTGGCCTTGGGACTGAAAGTACGCACAGTTTTCTTTTCTTTTCTCTTTTGGGGCTTTTGTTTCTCAACTTGCTCGAAGTCCTAGATTACCCAACCCTTATTGGCTTCGTGCCATCGAGGGTATTGCCTAAATTTGTGAGGGAAATTGGCCTTTAAGCATCATAATTTTGGGCTAGTTTTGCGATGAATTCTTGACGCATCTTTGAGGCAACTGGTCCGGGAGCGTTAAGTAGGCGATCATCAATTTTAGAAATTGGTTGAATATCTCTAGTCGAAGAAGTTAAGAATGCTTCATCAACACGACGAAGTGCTGTCATTGGCAAATCTACTTCTTTTACGTCGAACCATTTAATAACTAAAGCTCTAGTAATTCCACCTAAACAACCACCACTCAATGGTGGAGTCATTACTTGACCATCTTTGACCACAAAAATATTTGAACCTGTTCCTTCACACAATTCACCTTTTGTGTTAGGCATGATTGCTTCATGTGCACCAAGTTTTCGAGCAACTGAAAGTAAAGCTGCATTTTGGGCATAAGAAGTTGTTTTTGATCCAGCCAACATTGATTTATCATTTCGAGGGTCAGTTACTGTTGCAACAATTGCAGTTTCAGGCCAAACAGATTCGGGACTTACTGCCACAACAAGAGTGAAATTATCTTTGGTGCGATCAGAGCCAAGAGGACCAACACCACTGGTGTAAGTAATTCTCATTCTCATTACATCACCCAGTGATTTATTGGCAAGGATTACTTCATTAACTGCCTTCTTTAAAATATCTTCGCTGTTTAATTCAATGCCAATAGTGTTAAGTGAGTGAATTAATCTTTTGATGTGGCGAGTAATTGCAACTGGTTGACCATTAACTACTTTTAAAGTTTCAAAAGCACCATCACCGACTGTGAATCCGTGGTCAAAAATACTTACCATTGCCTTATCGGCATCCACCAACTCATCGTTTAACCAAACTTTGGTGGAGTTCATTTAAGTTTCTCTCTTCTTAACTATTGTCTTAATTTAGAGCCAACTCTACACACCTGGTTTTACTTACTACTCCTCGAGTTTGCGCAATCTTCTTGTGATTTCATACTGCTCTTTTAGCTTTGAAGGGTGAGGGTAAGTCACTTCTTCAAGCACTAAAGCATTTGCAGGAACTACGTTTAGGTCAGTTATTTTCTTTCGCTTTTGCATAATTTCTTTGGGCCAAGACTCAGCTCTTTTGCCATCTCCTACTTGAATAATTGAGGCAACTAAACCTCTGACCATGGAGTAGCAAAAAGCATCTGCAATAACTTCACAGATTACATAATCACTTTTTCTCGACCAATTAAATTTGATTAGATTTCTAATGGTGGTGGAACCTTCACGTGATTTACAAAAAGCATAAAAGTCATTTAAACCAATTAATTCTTTGCTGGCTTTATTCATTGCATGATGGTCTAGTTTTTTTCGATAATCTAAAACATATCTTGAATTAAGCGGATCAACACCATCTTTAGCATCAGAAATTGTGTAGGAATACCTTCTAGTTAATGCTGAATATCGAGCATCAAAATCTGGGTGAGCAATCGAAACTTTTCTAACTTGAATATCGTTAGGTAATATTCTTCTAAATTTATACATTGGATCTTTTATTTTTGACCATAAAACTTCATCAACATCAAAGTGCACAACTTGGCCGCGAGCATGAACTCCGGCATCAGTTCTTCCGGCACCAACTGTTTTAACTTTATCTAGACTTAAGAATTTCTTTAAAGATTTATTTAATTCTCCTTGCACAGTTCGCATTTGAGGTTGAATTCCAAAACCAGAAAAGTTTGTTCCGTCATAAGCAATATCTAGACGAATGCGAACGAGCCCACCTCTTTTGGAAGCGGGCCCGTTAATTTTTCTTTTGGTAACTATTTAAGCGTCCTTAGTTTCTTTTTTCGCTGCAGTTTTCTTAGCTGCTGTTTTTTTCGCAGCTTTTTTAGCAGGTGCTGCTACTTCTTCTTTCACAGCTCTTTTTGTTGCACCTTCTGCTTCAGCCACAACTTTTTGAGCTAAAGCTTCAACTAATTCAATAACTGCCATTGATGCGTTGTCGCCTTTTCTGGTTCCAATTTTGGTGATACGTGTGTATCCACCTTCTCTTTTAGCAAAGCTTGGACCAATTTCGGTGAACAAAGAATGAACCACAGATTTATCTCTAATGATTCCTAGTACACGTCGGCGTGAAGAAAGATCGCCTCTTTTTGCGAAAGTTATTAATCTCTCAGCAAAGGGGCGAAGCTTTTTTGCTTTTGCTTCAGTGGTTGTGATTTTGCCTTTTTCGAAAAGTGAAGTTGCTAAGTTAGCAAGAATCAATTTTTGATGGGATGCAGAACCACCAAGACGGGTACCTTGGGTTGGTGATGGCATTTTTATCTCCTACTTGTTTTTCTTAGCGGGTTCTTAAAACTTTTCGTCTTCAGCAACGACATCATCTTCTGATTCGTCGATGTAGCCGGCAGCTTTTGTTCTGTCATAACCTGCTGGTGAATCTTTGAGTTTCAAACCAAGCATTACTAACTTGGCATGAACTTCATCAATAGATTTTTGACCGAAGTTACGAACATCCATCAAATCTGCTTCACTGCGAGTGATCAATTCACCAACGGTATGTACGCCTTCGCGTTTTAGACAGTTGTATGAACGAACAGTTAAGTCAAGTTGTTCGATTGGCATATTTAGTTGTTCTAATGCATAAGCATCGATTGGGGATGGCCCAATTTCAATACCTTCTGCGTTCACGTTTAATTCGTGTGCCAAACCAAATAGTTCAACCAATGTTCTACCTGCTGATGCAACTGCATCTGCTGGTCTCATTGAAGGTTTGGTTTCCACATCGATGATCAAACGATCAAAGTCTGTTCGTTGTTCAACACGTGTTGCTTCAACTTTGTAAGTTACTTTGGTAACTGGAGAATAAATAGAATCAACTGGGATGCGACCAATTTCTGCACCAGTTACTTTGTTTTGCACAGCTGTGACATAGCCACGACCGCGTTCCACAACTAATTCCATTTCAATCTTGCCTTTTCCGTTAAGAGTGGCAATGTGAAGTTTTGGATTGTGTACTTCAACTCCTGCTGGAGCTGTGATATCTGCTGCAGTAACTGCTCCTGGGCCAGATTTCTTCAAGTACATAACTGTTGGTTCATCGTTATCAGATGAGACAACTAGTTCTTTAATGTTTAAGACGATTTCTGTTACGTCTTCTGCCACACCTTCAAGGGTGGTGAATTCGTGCAAAGCGCCTTCAATGCGGATGCTTGTTACAGCTGCTCCTGGAATTGATGACAAAAGGGTGCGACGAAGTGAGTTTCCGAGTGTGTAACCAAAACCTGGTTCCAATGGCTCGAGAATATATCTTGCGCGTGTATCTGAAATTGGTTCTTCAACCAAGATCGGGCGTTGTGCGATTAACATTTTTACTGCCTCTCAGTCAACCTATATTTGATGACTTAGTTGGGGAATTGCTTTATTACTTGGAGTACAACTCAACGATCAACTGTTCTTGAACAGCTGTGTCGATTTGTGATCGCAATGGTGTTGCGGTTACCAAAATTCGCATGGTGTGTGGTGCTACGTCTAACCATGCTGGGATTGGCTTTTCACCTGATTCGGCACGTGCCACAACGAATGGTGTTAACTCGCGTGATTCGGGACGAACTTCGATGATGTCTGTTGGTGAAACTTGGTAGGAAGGAATATTTAATTTTCTACCATTAACCAAGATGTGACCGTGGCGAACAACTTGTCTTGCCATGTCACGACTCTTAGCAAATCCTGCGCGATAAACGACGTTGTCTAAACGACGTTCCAACATTTCAAGAAGGTTTTCACCAGTTTTACCAGTTCTTCTTGATGCTTCTTCGTAATAGTTGCGGAATTGTCTTTCCAATACTCCATAGATTCGTGCAGCTTTTTGCTTTTCACGTTTCTGTAATGAGTATTCAGATTCTTTGCCACGGTTTCTACCGTGTTGTCCTGGTGGGAACGGACGTGATTCCATTGGACACTTTGGTGAGTCACACTTGGAACCTTTTAAGTAAAGTTTTACTTTTTCTCGACGGCATCTCTTGCAATCTGCCCCTGTATAACGTGCCATAAGTTTTCTTTTCTCCTTGTTTGTTAAAAGTTAGACGCGACGGCGTTTGCGGGAACGCACACCGTTGAAAGGAACTGAGGTGACATCTTGAATTTGACCGACTTCAAGACCAGAGGCTTGTAAAGATCTGATTGCAGTTTCGCGACCTGATCCTGGGCCTTTAACAAACACGTCAACTTTTTTAAGTCCGTGTTCCATTGCTTTCTTCGCTGCATCTTCTGCAGCTAGTTGAGCAGCAAATGGTGTTGATTTACGTGAACCCTTAAATCCAACTTGACCACTTGAAGATGAAGAAATAACTGCACCAGTTAAATCTGTGATGGAAACAATTGTGTTGTTGAATGTTGATTTGATGTGTGCTTGACCATGCGCAACATTCTTCTTAACTTTTTTACGAACCTTCTTTGTACCTGTTGGTTTAGCTTTCTTTTCTTTCTCTTTTTCAGCCATTGTTCAAATCCTCTACTTCACTGCAATCTTTTTGCCGGCAACGGTTTTGCGCGGACCTTTACGAGTTCTTGCGTTGGTGTGTGTTCTTTGTCCGCGAACTGGAAGTCCACGACGATGACGAACCCCTTGGTAAGAACCAATTTCTACTTTTCGTCTGATGTCTGCAGAAACTTCACGACGCAGATCACCTTCGATTTTAAAGTTTTGGTCAATGTATTCACGAAGTTTATTTAGTGATGGTTCATCTAAATCTTTTACTCGTGTATTTGGATTAACGCCTGACGCTGCAAGCATTTGGGTGGAACGGGTTTTACCAATTCCGTAAATGTATGTAAGAGCAACTTCAACGCGCTTATCGCGAGGAAGATCAACTCCAGCTAAACGTGCCATATTGGGCGGTTTTCCTTTTCTATTAAGTCAGAAGTCTTGTTACGTGTTATCAGTCTCACCCGCCCTGGGTAAGTCTTTGGCTTCTGATGACCAAAGGTGTCGTTCTCTATTTAAATCGGCAAGATTTAATTTGAGGTGACGGATAACCGTAATTGGTTACTACAAATTGTTTGTGAAGTTATCCTTGACGTTGTTTGTGTCTTGGATTTTCACAAATAACCATTACGCGTTTGTGTCTGCGAATGACTTTGCACTTATCGCAAATCTTCTTAACACTTGGTTGTACTTTCATACTTTCCTTTTTTCGTAATTGGTTTATTTGTAGCGGTAAACAATCCGACCACGTGTTAAATCGTAGGGAGATAACTCCACGATTACGCGATCGTCAGGCAAAATTCTGATGTAATGCATTCGCATTTTGCCGCTGATGTGTGCGAGAACTTTATGGCCGTTGTCTAGCTCTACCCGAAACATTGCATTGGGAAGAGTTTCAGCAATGGTGCCTTCAAGCTCAATGGCGCCTTCTTTTGCCATACCTCTCTTAACGTCAGCTTTTTGAATAACCGAATCACGAGTCTATGAGCCTCACAATTCACGCTCACCACTTGGGTCATATATATAGCCTTTTTCCCCAATAACTCACCTCTTGCGAACTACCTGCCAGACTCCTCTTTATGAACTCACCCGTGATCGGAATTTCTTGTTACGTCGAACCCGCTAAATGGGGGGCTTGGGATATCACTGCTGCAGTTTTGCCTTTTGAATACGTAAGTTCAGTTACTAATGCTGGAGGAAGAGCAGTAATTCTTCCACCTGATCAAAATGGTGGTCATGTTGTTAATAATTTAGATGGATTAATCATTGCAGGGGGTGCTGATGTTGATGCACGTTTATATAAACAAAATCCACATGAAACAGCTGATAAACCGCGCGAAAATCGTGATGCCGGTGAAGTAAGTCTTTATAAGACTGCCAAAGAAATCGGTTTACCAATTTTAGGAATTTGCAGAGGATTACAAATCATGGCAGTTGCAGAAGGTGGATCTTTGATTCAACATTTACCTGATGTGACAAAACTTGATCACCGACCTGCTCCTGCAAAATTTTCTCAACATGGAGCACGGTTCAAACCAGATTCACTTATCACTTCAATTTTAGGTTTAGAAATGACTGTTAACTCTTCTCATCATCAAGCTGTGGAAAATCCAGGATCATTAACGATTACTGGTTGGGCAGAAGATGAAACTATTGAAGTTTTAGAAGATCCAAGTAGAGATTTTCATTTAGGTGTGCAATGGCATCCTGAAATGAGTGAAGACAAAAGACTATTTGCTGCTCTCATAAAAGCAGCAAGTGCTTATCGAAATAATCGATAAGCACTTTTTTGCTTTTTTAATTTCTCTTTATAGTGGTGTTACGTAAGCTCCAGTAATTCCACCATCAACTAGGAAATTTGATGCGGTGATAAATGATGAATCAACAAGACGACGTTGTGCTCTTTCTTTATCTTTAGCAAATAGTTCTTGCAAAAGTGGAGTATTAACTGGTCCTGGAGACAAAGCATTAACTCGAACTCCTTCGCGAGCAAATTGCACACCAAGTTCACGTGTCATTGCTAGTACTCCACCTTTTGAGGCAGTGTATGCAATTTGTGAAGTAGCTGCTGCAAGTGTTGCCACAAAAGAAGCAGTGTTAATGATTGAACCTTTTTTAGCTTTAAGCATGTATGGCAATACTGCCTTGCAACAAAGATAAACGGAAGTCAAATTCACTAATTGGACTTTGTCCCATGCTTCGATTTCGGTGGTCAAAATTGAATCATCATCAGGTGGAGAAATACCTGCGTTATTGAAAGCAATATCAATTTTGCCAAACTTTTTGAAAACTTCAGCAAACATATTGTCCACACTTGCTTTATCTGCAACGTTACATTTAATAAAAGTTCCATTAACTTCAGTAGCTACTGCTTGACCACTTTTTTCATCCATGTCAGCAATAACAACAAGGGCGCCTTCAGAAGCAAAACGAATTGCTGTTGCTTTTCCTAAACCAGATCCTCCACCGGTAATGGTGGCAACTCTGCCTTCTAATCTTTTCAAGATATTTTCTCCTTATATCTCAGTATTTATAAAGACGTTCTTTTCTTCGGTAAACGCGTTTAGTGCATCTGGACCTAATTCGCGTCCCAAACCTGATTTTTTGAATCCACCAAATGGAGTCCAATATCTAACTGAAGAATGAGAGTTTACAGATAAGTTTCCACTTTCAATTCCACGAGATACTCTTAAAGCTTTGGCACCATTGTTTGTCCAAATAGATCCACTTAAACCAAATTCTGAATCATTAGCTAAAGCAATACCATCTGCTTCATCTTCAAAAGTTACAACTGAAACTATTGGACCAAAGATTTCGTCAGTTAAGCTCTTATGTTTTCTATCTGTAACGTGCAAAACAGTTGGCGGAAACCAAAACCCTGCACCTGTTGGAGCAGTTCCTCTAAAAGCAACTAAAGATTCCTCAACATAAGAAGCAACTTTGTCTCTATGAGCAGAAGTTATTAGTGGACCCATTTCAGTTGTTTCCAAACTTGGATCTGCACACTTAAATGATTTAACAGCTTGTTCTAAAAGAGGCATGAATTTATCAAATGCTTTCTTTTCAATCAAAATTCTGGAGCGGGCACAGCAGTCTTGGCCTGCGTTATCGAAAACCGCACCAGGTGCACTTGCTGCAGCTTTTTCTAAATCAGAATCAGCAAATATCACGTTGGCAGATTTTCCACCTAATTCCAAAGTAACTCTTTTTACATTTGGGGCGCACTTGGCCATGATTTGTGTGCCAATTTCAGTAGATCCGGTAAAAACAATTTTTCTAACTCGTGGATCTTGCACAATTGTTTCGCCCACTATGCGACCAGAACCAGTTAATACTTGGAAAACATTTTCTGGAATTCCTGCTTCTAGTGCAAGTTCAGCTAATTTCATTGCAGTTAAAGGAGTAACTTCAGCTGGTTTTAATACAACTGTGCAACCTGCAGCTAATGCTGGACCAAATCCCCAACCAGCAATTGGCATTGGAAAATTCCACGGCACGATAATTCCCACCACACCAATTGGTTCTCTGAAAGTTATATCGACTCCACCTGGAACTGGAATTTGTCGACCAAACAATCTTTCTGGTCCACCTGCGTAATAATTCAAAACGTTTACAACGTTATTTGCTTCCCAGCGGGCATTGCCAATAGTGTGGCCTGCATTTTCTACTTCTAGTTTTGCTAGAACTTCAATGTTTTTTTCTACAACGGCAGCAAAATTGCGCAGCAATTTGGCGCGATCTCCTGGGGTAACTTTTTTCCAAGTTTCAAAAGCTTTTTGTGATTTAGTAATTGCCGCAACTGTTTCTTCAGCACTCAATGCTGGAACTGCAGTAATTTTCTTTTCAGTGACTGGTGAAATTACATCATGAAGCGCGGTCAATTTAATTTAACTCCTTTTAGGTAAAACTTTGAGCCTTACATTCTTTCGAAACTGCGGAATCTTTCCCAATCGGTAATGCTTTTATCAAATGAAGCAAGTTCTATTTTAGCCATATTTAAGTAGTGAGCTTTAACTTCGCTACCAAATACTTTAGTGACAAATTCACTCTTATCCCAAAGCTCTGTTGCTTTGGCAAGAGTTGATGGAACTCTGACTGCATCTGAAACATAGGCGTTACCTTCAAATGCTGGTTCTAAAGTTAGATTTTCTTCAATTCCTGCGATTCCTGCAGCAATCATGGCAGCTTCTGCCAAATATGGATTTACATCTCCACCTGGAACTCTGTTTTCAAAACGAAGAGAATGACCAGATCCAACTAAACGAATTGCACAAGTTCTATTGTCTCGACCCCACTTCATTGCAGTTGGAGCAAAAGATCCTTCAACGTAGCGCTTGTATGAATTGATATTTGGTGCAAAAAACAAAGTCATTTCTCTCATGTATTTCAATTGTCCTGCGATAAATGATTTACCTAATGCACTTAAGCCTTGTGGGTCTTTAGCATCTGCCATAACTGGTTCATCATTTTCACTTCTCACAGATAAATGAATGTGGCATGAGTTTCCTTCACGTTCATTAAATTTAGCCATGAATGTTAATGACATTCCTTGAGCTGAAGCAATTTCTTTTGAACCAAGTTTGTAAACAACATGATTATCTGCAGTTGTTAAGGCATCTTTAAATCTAAATGCAATTTCGTGTTGGCCAAGGTTACATTCACCCTTTGCTGATTCAACTTCTAAACCAGCGCCATCCATTCCTAATCGAATAGCTCTTAATAAACCTTCAACTCGTGTGGTACCAAGTAATGAATAATCAACGTTATATTGATTTGCAGGAATTAGATTTTGGTAACCCTTATCCCATGCTTCTTCAAAAGAATCTTTAAAAACAATAAATTCTAATTCTGTTCCCACATAAGGAATTAATTTCATTTCTTTTAGTCTTTTGATTTGCTTTATCAATATTTGTCTAGGGGATGCAAAAACATCAGTGTGATCTAGTTTTTGTAAATCAGCTAATACCATTGCAGTTCCAGGAAGCCATGGGATATATCTCAATGTGTCAAAGTCTGGTGCCATAACCATGTCGCCATAACCTGAATCCCAAGATGACATTGCATATCCACCAACAGTGTTCATATCAACATCAACTGCTAATAAATAGTTACAACCTTCAGTTCCATGATTCATGGTGTCTTTTAAAAAGAAAGGTGCATGAACTCGTTTACCTTGTAAACGGCCTTGCATATCAGTTACACCTACAACGACGGTGTCAATTTTTCCTGATTTAATATCTGCTTCTAATTGGGAAACCTTTAAGGGGGCTTCAGCTGATTGCTTGATTGAACCGCTCATTTTCAGGTGCCCCACTTTCCCGCGCTTTTAGTAGTCAAGAGATTACTCCGATTGCCCAGAACTTGGAAATGGACGGCAGGATGCGCAGGCTTAACTATGGGAATAGTCTTAGACAAACAAGTAAGTAATTAGGAGCCCTGAGGCAATGGAAGTACGAATAGCCGTTCAAAACACCAATCATGAAATCGTTTTCGAAACAGCAGCAACCGCTGATCAAATTACTAAAGAAGTTGAAGCAGCCGTTAAAAATAAGACTCTTTTATCCCTTCTTGATGACAAGGGTAAGAAAATATTAGTTCCGGGTGAAAGTATTGCTTTCGTAGAAATCGGTGCTTCAGAGCAACGTCGAGTTGGTTTTGCCGGTTAACAAAATGCAAGAGCAGTTATTAGTCAATCCTGCAGGAATCAGAACTGAAAAATTAATCACATCTAAAAATATTATTGGCGCGCTTGTTTCTGAGCCTGAATCAATTCATGCTGGAACCATTGTTTTTGTTCCCGGATGGAGTGGTAGCCGCGAAGATTTTGTGGCAGTTATGCCAATACTTACTTCTCTTGGTTGGCATTGTTTTTCTATTGATCAACATGGTCAACCAGCAAGTTATGGCTCGAGCAAATTAGAAGATTTCTCTCTTGATTCTTTTGCACAAGACCTCATAGATATAGCAAATAGTTTCTCAGAACCAATTCATGTGATTGGGCATTCCTTCGGTGGAATAGTTTCGCAATATGCAGCTAGTAAATCTCCGCAATCCTTTGCCTCAGTTACTTTGCTGTGCAGTGGATCAGGACCTCTTCCTAAACAAAACTGGGGAGGATTACCCGCTTTAGTTCAAGCTGTGGAAGCAGGAAGAAGTTTAGCGTTTATTTGGTTTGTTAAAACAGTTACCTTAATAATTCTAAGAAAACAAAATTTTTCTAAGCCAGTTCAAAAATGGCGCAAACAAAGATGGTTAAACACCAATCCTTTATCTTTAAAAGTTATGTCAGAGTTGTTGATGAAAGTAGAAAATGTCACCGAAAAGTTAAAGCAAACTTTAGCCAGACACAAGTTACCAATTTTAGTATTGCGTGGGGAAAATGATGATGCTTGGCCAAGAAAAGAACAACTTGAGATGGCTCAAACCCTAAACGCAACCTTTATTGAAATTATTGGAGCAGGACACTCTCCTGCCAGAGAATTGCCCGATAAAACAGCAATTGAATTAGATACGTTTTTAAAAACTATTTAGTTTTGTAACCTGTAACAACAAAAAACATACCGATCATTAATAAAACTATTGCCGGAATTGTTTGCCAAGGTGGAACTTGACCTATCGCTATGGCTGCAATAATTGTTGAACCTGGCATTTCAAACAAGATTCCCATACTCACAACAGTTGCAGACAATGATCTTAAAGTTATGTTAAATAACGTATGACCCAAAATTTGAGCAAGTAGAGTTAACAAGAAAATATAGATCCAAGCTTGTCTACTAAAACCAGTTAAATTGATTCCAGCGATGATTGCTAGAACTAATAAAGCAAACGCTGCTGCAGAATATGCGATAACTGTGTATTGAGCAGTTGTTAATTTAGTACGCGCACTTGATCCAACAGTTACATAAAGTGCTGCAAAAATTGCACCAAGCAAAGCAAGTAAATCACCAATTACTGCTCTTCTATCTAATGAGAAATCTGTTCCTGTTAAAAGTACTGCACCGAGCAATGCCACAAAAATTCCAAACCAAACTTTATTAGGAAAACTCTCTCCCCTAATTTTTGCAATAAGTGCAGCCCAAGCAGGTTGCGTTGCAACCATCGCAGTTGAAGCAGCAACTGTTGTGAATCTAAGACTTGGAATCCAGACAGCAAAATGTATTCCCAAAAGCAAACCTGCACTAATTGATGTAGTTAAAGTCTTTCTGTTTATGTTTCTTAATCCATTTTTAAATGCAAAAGGTGCAGTTGCTACTGCTCCTAAGAAGCATCTCCAAAATGCGATTGCTATTGCAGGGGCCGCGGTGACAGTTATTAATGGACCCGAGGTGGAGATGGCCAATATTGCGATAGCCAGAATCACGAAATCTATGGAAAATTTGCTATTTGCTTTCGTAAATTTCATATGAGTTGTTAGTCAATCACGTCCCAGGAGTAACATTTCCATGTGTCTGACCGTATCTTCATCTCCCGCCTCACTGGCACAGCTGTATTCGATCCGCAAGGCGATCAGCTGGGCAAAGTGCGTGACACTGTTGTCCATTTAAGACACAGTAATAATCCTCCAAGAATTATTGGACTATTAGTTGAAGTTCCACAACGTCGTCTTGTGTTTTTACCAATGTCTAGAGTTACAGATTTTGATGCACGTCAAATTATTTCAACTGGTGTTGTAAACATGCGTCGTTTTGAACAAAGAGAATCTGAATCAAGAGTTGTAGGCGAACTATTAGATCGCAAAATGAAAATGAAACACACTGGTGAACAAGTTACTTTGCTAGATATTGCTATGGAGCAATCAAGACCTGGTGCTGATTGGCACATCACAAAACTTTATCTTCGTCGTGCTGGAACTGGATTTACTAAACGTGGTGAAAAATTCTTTGCTGACTGGAGTGAAGTTGATGGTTTAACTTTACAAGTGCAAGGTAAACCTTTTGATAATTTGTTAACTTCATTAAATGACATGAGAGCACCAGATATTGCAACTTATTTAACTGATCTTGCTCTAGAGAAACAAGTTGAAGTAATTTCCAAACTGGATGACGAAAGACTTGCCGATGTTTTGGAAGAAATGAGTGAGGAAACTCGCGTTGCAATTGTGGGAAAACTTGGAATAGAACGAGCTGCTGATGTTATTGAAGAAATGGCACCAGATGATGCTGCAGATTTACTTAAGGAATTGCCACCACAAAAAGCAGAAGAGTATTTGGAATTAATGGAACCAGAAGAAGCAGATGATTTACGACGACTATTAACTTATGGTGATTACACAGCAGGTGGAATGATGACAACTGAACCAGTTGTCTTAACACCTGATGCAACTGTTGCTGAAGCTTTAGCAAGTATTCGTAATCCAGAATTGCCACCATCATTAGCGAGTCAGGTTTATGTTGTTAGACCTCCTCTTGATACTCCAACTGGTAAATATCTTGGTGTGGCCCACATGCAAAGACTTTTAAGAGAATCACCAGGAACACTTGTTTCAAGTGTTATTGATTCTGAATTAAAACCAGTAGGACCAAATACCACTTTGGCTTCAGTTACTAAATATTTTGCAACTTACAACCTTGTGGCATTGCCTGTGGTTGATGCAGAAAATCGTTTACTTGGAGCAGTAACTGTCGATGATGTTATTGATCACATGCTTCCTGATGATTGGCGCGATCAAGACGAAGTTGAGGTTAGAAGATGAAAAAATTAAATTCTTCACGACTAGATCAACCAAGAAGCAGAGGCTTGCAATTTAGGAATCCTTATGACTCTGAAAGATTTGGATTAGTTAGCGAAAGAGTTGCTCGACAAATTGGTTCATGGCGCTTCATTGCGTTAATGACTATTTTTGTTGCAGGTTGGGTTTTGTGGAACACACTTGGTCCACTTCAATACAGAGTTGATCCATGGCCATTCTTAGCTTTGACTTTGATGTTGTCTTTACAAGCTTCTTATGCTGCTCCTCTAATTTTGCTTGCTCAAAATAGACAAACAGATCGCGATCGTGTGCAAGGTGCGCAAGATCGCAATCAAGCAAATCGACTATTGGCAGATACTGAATTCTTGGCTCGCGAAATTGCTGATTTACGCATAGCCTTAAACGATGTTGCAACTCGCGATTACATCAAGAGTGAATTGAGAGATTTAGTTGAAGAGCTACAAATTAATCAAGACAAAAAAGATTAATTAGCGCTGTGTCTTTAACTAAGGACGCAGTAATGACTGCCCTTGCCACCGTGCAAGATCCAGAAATCAGAAGATCTATCACTGAAATTGGCATGGTCAAAAACGTAGAAGTATCTGGTCAAGATGTATTAGTTGAAATTTATTTAACCGTTTCAGGCTGTCCTTTAAAAGAAGAAATAATTAAACGTGTCACAAAAGCCGTAGCAGAAATTGATAATTCAGCCAAAACAAAAGTTGTATTAGACGTTATGAATGATGATCAAAGAAAGAAACTCAAAGAGCTACTTAGAGGACCAACTAAAGAAAATCCTTTTGCTGCCGAGAAGAGTTTAACTCGAATTTATGCTGTGGCATCGGGAAAAGGTGGAGTTGGGAAATCTTCCCTAACTGCAAATCTGGGAATTGCTTTTGCTGAACTTGGTTTATCGGTAGGAATTCTTGACGCTGATATTTATGGTCATTCAATTCCTCGAATTATGGGTGTAACAAATGCACCAACTGTTGTTGAAGGAATGATCATGCCTCAACTTGCACATGGGGTAAGAGTTATTTCAATGCTGGCATTTAAACCAGGTGGAGTTACTCAACCAATTGCATTTCGTGGACCAATGCTTCATAAGGCAGTTGAACAATTCATGACAGATGTTTGGTGGGGAGATTTAGATATTTTGCTTCTTGATTTACCACCAGGAACAGGTGATGTTGCAATTAGTGTTGCTCAACTTGTTCCTAAATCAGAAATAATTGTTGTGACAACTCCACAAATTAGTGCTGCTGAAGTTTCCGTTAGAGCAGGAACATTAGCTAAACAAACTCA
>JAPLAV010000085.1 GCA_026393095.1 Actinomycetota bacterium
ATTTCTTAAAAGACAAAGTGTCTTTTAAGAGTGGGAGAGCCTCTGCGGGCTCATTAAAAACCACAAACTGCAATCAATAAGGAGCAGGCAAATGAAACGCAGCAAGAAATATAGAGAGTCAGAAAAGTTAGTTGATCGCGATAAGGTGCACACTGCATTAGAAGCAGCAGCATTAGCGAAAAAAACAACCACTGTTAAATTTGATGCCACCATTGAAGTTTCAATGGCTTTAGGTGTCGATCCTAAAAAAGCTGATCAAATGGTTCGTGGCACAGTTTTGTTGCCTCATGGAACAGGAAAGACAGCACGCGTAATCGTTTTCGCAAACGCCGACAAAGCAGCAGAAGCAAGAGCAGCCGGTGCAGATGAAGTTGGAAGTGATGACTTAATTGAAAAAGTAGCTGGAGGATACACCGACTATGACGCAGTTGTTTCCACACCAGATCTAATGGGAAAAGTTGGTCGACTAGGAAAAGTTCTAGGTCCTCGTGGATTAATGCCTAACCCAAAAACTGGCACAGTAACTATGGATGTTGCCAAAGCTGTAACAGATATTAAGGGTGGAAAGATTGAATTTAGAATTGATAAGAATTCAAATCTTCACTTCCCAATTGGACGTTCCTCTTTCTCAGAACAACAATTAGCTGAGAACTACAACGCAGCACTTGATGAAATTGCTAGAGCAAAACCATCCTCAACAAAAGGTCGCTACATAAAGAAGGCAGTTATGTCTTCTTCTATGGGACCTGGCATTCCAGTTGAAGTGGGCGCTTCAGGATCAAGTGAGACCGAGGACTAAATCCTCATCTAGATTTCTCTAGTTTTACCCCTGCAAGTAAGTACTACTTATATGCAGGGGTAATCTAGGAAAAGTAAGAAGCCGAAGACCGCTGGATTTCTAAGAGATAAAACTTTTAGAAACTAAGCCTCAAAGAAATTTGAGAACCCGCGCAGGTGCGATCAAGATTAAAGAGACAATTTAATTTGTCTTCTTAACCTGGTGCATATGCGCATCAGGTTTTTTTATTTCTCAAAAGGTTTTAGTAAAAACTAGCCTGATAAAAGGAAAGGGAGCCTCAATGGCGACTGCTGAAAAGTCCGCAGTTATAGCTGAGATGACGGAGAATTTCCGTAAATCAACTGCAACTGTAATGACTGAGTACCGCGGACTATCCGTTACGCAATTAAAAGAATTGCGTCGCGCATTGGGTCCTACAACAACTTATAAAGTTGTTAAAAATACTTTGTCTCGTTTGGCTGCAAAAGCTGCTGGTGTCGAAGGTTTAGATGAAATGCTAAAAGGCCCAAGTGCCATTGCATTCATCGAAGGTGACGCAGTTGAATCCGCAAAAGGTTTAAAGAATTTTGCTAAAGATAATCCTGCACTTGTAATTAAAGGTGCATACATGGATGGCAAAGTGCTTTCACCAAAAGAAATTCTTCGTCTGGCAGATCTTGAATCACGTGAAGTACTCCTTGCGAAATTAGCTGGAGCAATGAATGCATCGCTCTCACAAGCTGTGTATTTGTTAGCCGCTCCATTAGCAAAGACCGCAAGAGCTTTAGGTGCATTGCAGCAACAGAAATCTCAAGAGAACTAAATAAAGGAAAAGGGAAAACAAAATGGCAAAAATAGCAACAGATGATCTATTAGGCGCATTCAAAGAAATGACTTTGATTGAACTTGCAGATTTCGTTAAATTGTTTGAAGAAACATTTGGCGTAACAGCTGCAGCTCCAGTTGCAGTCGCAGCAGCACCAGCTGGTGGCGGCGCAGGCGGAGACTCAGGCTCTTCTGATCAAGATGAATTCGATGTCATCTTGGAAGACGGCGGAGACAAGAAGATTCAAGTTATTAAAGAAGTTCGTACCTTAACCAACTTAGGTCTAAAAGAAGCAAAAGATCTAGTTGAAGGTGCACCAAAGCCAGTACTTGAAAAAGTTAACAAAGAATCTGCAACAAAGGCTAAAGAATTATTAGAGTCTGCAGGCGGAAAAGTAACAATCAAGTAATAGCAAAACGTTTGCAAAGAAATCCCCCACGAACAGCAAAAACTGTTCTTGGGGGATTCTTTTTTGACAAGACATCTCGCTTTAATCAACTGGGTTTTACATCTTTAAGGTTTATCCTTATCCAGATGGTCAAATTGACTTTCAAAGAAATAAAAATGTTAGGAAATAATTAAATGGAAATATTATTATTAGTAGGTCGTTTGTTTTTCGCACTGTTGTTTATCGGTTCAGGAATTGGTCACCTTCGCCAAACAGCAGCAATGGCAGGTTACGCATCTTCTAAAGGTGTACCTGCAGCAAAAGCTGCAACAATCATTAGCGGTTTAATGATTTTGCTGGGCGCTGCTTATATTGCACTTGGTTTTTATGCAGATCTTGGTGCACTATTAATTTTCTTATTCCTAGTACCAACTGCATTTTTAATGCACCCATACTGGAAAGAATCTGATGCAATGACAAAAATGAACGAAATGATTGCGTTCAACAAAGACATCGCATTAGCAGGAGCTGCACTTGCCTTTTTCTACATCTTCGCAAAACATGGCGATACTGTAGGTTTGGTTTTGAGCACCACCACTTTGTTCTAAACAAATAAAGCAATAAAAAACCCTCCCTTAACGGGGAGGGTCTTTTATTTTTAAATCCGCTTTCAATCTTGGCAAAACCAATGATTCCAAGTTAAGTTAATGCCATGGCAAGAACTGATAAAAAAACAATTGCAGCTGGTTCACCAAATAATTTGGGTTGGCGTGAATTAATTCCAGCACCGGGTGAAATTCATGAAAATCAAATTCCTGTGGGAAAAGTTTTGGCAGTACTTGGTCATTTTTCAGATCTTCATGTGTGTGATCCTGAATCACCATCCAGAATGGAATACCTGGATCGTCTCTCAGATCCTGACAACAAATGGCGCGATGAAGTTGGTTCTATCGGAACTTATCGAGCGCAAGAAATATTAACTACCCAAGTTGTGGCGGCAATGGTTGATGCCGTGAATGAAATAAAGAATGGCCCACTAACTAATGCACCAATTGAAGCCGTTGTTGTTACAGGAGACATGACTGATAACGCCCAACAAAATGAAACTAGTTGGTACATAAGTGCACTCAATGGTGGCAAAGTGCAACCAACATCAGGAAATATAAATAAATCTGAATGGGTTGGTTCACATAATGTTGAATATGACATTTCTTATTGGCATCCTGACGGTGCTCCTTTAGGAAATGAATTAGATAGACCAATTGCAAAATTTGGTTTTCCTATTATTAAAGGTTTGGTGGATAAAGCAAGGTCGGCATTTAATTCAAGCGGTTTGAATATTCCTTGGTTTGCCACTTTTGGTAATCACGATCAACTTCTACAAGGAACAGTTGCTCCTGATCAAGAACTCCTTGACTTATCAATCGGTGACAAAAGGGTAATCAAATTGCCTGAAGATTTTTCAGATCCAAATTTAATTTTGCCAGCAATTGCTGAAATTGGTCCTGCCAATTATTTAGAAACAAAAAACTTTGCAAGTTCTAAGATTTCTGCAGATAAAATGCGGGCATTTAATTCTCCAGGAACTTTTGCAAAAGCTCATATTTCTGCAGGGGGAAATCCTGTAGGACATGGCTTTACTGATGAAAATGTGGCAAATAACACTGCTTATTGGATTCATGATTTAGCAAATATCCGTCTTATTTCAATTGACACAGTTAATCCACACGGGGGATGGCAAGGTTCAATTGATGAAAAACAATTAATTTGGATCAGAGAGAAATTACTAGAAGCAAAAGATAAATATTGTGTTTTGCTTTCACATCATCCTTCACCAACTTTAGTTAATGACTACGCACCAACAAATGCTCCAAGAAGAGTAATTAGAGATGAATTGTTAAAAGAGCTTTATCAACATAAAAACTTGATTGCCTGGATTGCAGGACATGTGCACAGGCACGCTTCAGGAATACATACCAGAGAAGACGGATCAACATTTTTAGAATTCACTACTGCATCTCATATTGATTGGCCACAACAATCAAGAGTGCTAGAAATAGTTAAAGAAGAAAACGCAATTGCTATTGCTTCCACAGTTATAGATCATCAAGGTCATTTGGAGTGGCAAGGCAAAGATTTGGATTACTTAACAATGGCTGGCATTTCCAGAGCGCTTTCATTGAACGATTGGCAAAGAAGGGATGACTTCAACCCAGTCCTTGCTCGCCAGGGAAACAAAGAGGACCGAAATGTGGTCTGGAGGGTGAGCGACCCCTTTTCCTGAGGGATGTCTCGGGAAGATAACAATTTGCCCCACGCACCCCACAAACTTGACGAAGTAGGTAGGTGGTTGTTATAAGCAAGTGGCCTGCGGGTATGCTTTTATTTTGCATCCCAAATCCCAGCCCGCAAGGGCTCGTTTTGTTTTGCGACCAAAGTTTTTTTAAAGTGCCCTTCCGACGAAAGGACGCCACTTGGCAACATCAGCCAAAGCTTCAGGAAAAAATGGACGTTTATCTTTTGGAAAAATTAAAGAACCACTTGAGGTTCCAAATCTTTTAGATTTACAAATCGAATCATTCGATTGGTTAATGGGTAATGAAAAATGGCAAGCACGTGTAAAGACTGCACTTGATGCTGGCAGAACAGATGTTCCAACAACTTCTGGTTTAACAGAAATATTTGAAGAAATTTCTCCAATTGAAGATCTTGCAGGATCTATGTCACTATCTTTCCGTGATCACAGATTTGAACCAGCAAAATACACAGTTGAACAATGTAGAGATAAAGACGTAACTTACGCACAACCATTATTCGTAACTGCAGAATTTATGAATAACGAAACTGGTGAAATTAAGTCACAAACAGTTTTCATGGGTGATTTCCCAATCATGACAAATAAGGGAACATTTGTAATTAACGGAACCGAACGTGTTGTGGTTTCACAATTAGTTCGTTCACCTGGTGTTTATTTTGAAAAGTCAATTGACAAAACAACTGACAAAGAACTTTTCACCGCAAAAGTAATTCCAAGCCGTGGTGCATGGTTAGAATTTGAAGTTGATAAAAAAGATTTAGTTGGTGTTCGTCTAGATCGAAAGCGTAAACAATCAGCAACTGTATTGCTAAAAGCTCTTGGTATGACTGCAGATCAAATTGCAACTAAATTTGCTAAGTATCCAACAATTTTAGAAACACTTGCAAAAGATTCAGTTCAAACTCAAGAAGAAGCTTTAGTTGATATTTATCGCAAGATGAGACCAGGTGAACCACCAACAATTGAAGGTGGCCGAAACCTAATTGATAACTACTACTTCAATTCCAAGCGTTATGACTTGGCAAAAGTTGGTCGTTACAAAGTTGGCAGAAAACTTGGTTCACAATTGCCATTACAACAAAACACATTAACTGTTGATGATATTTGTGACACTGTTGAATACATTGCCGCATTACATGCAGGCGTTACAGAATTAAACAAAACTCGTGGCAAAACTGTTGTAGAAATTGATGATATTGATCATTTCGGTAACAGAAGATTAAGAACAGTTGGCGAATTAATTCAAAACCAAATCCGTACCGGTTTATCACGTATGGAAAGAGTTGTAAGAGAAAGAATGACAACTCAAGATGTGGAAGCAATTACTCCACAAACTTTGATTAACATTCGTCCAGTTGTTGCTTCAATCAAAGAATTCTTTGGTACCAGCCAATTGTCACAATTTATGGACCAAACAAATCCACTTGCAGGACTAACTCACAAACGTCGTTTGTCAGCTCTTGGACCTGGTGGACTTTCACGTGAACGAGCAGGCTTCGAAGTTCGTGACGTGCATCCTTCTCATTACGGAAGAATGTGTCCAATTGAAACACCAGAAGGTCCAAACATTGGTTTGATTGGTTCTCTATCTTCTTTTGCTCGCGTTAACGAATTTGGCTTCATTGAAACTCCTTATCGCAAAGTAAGCAAAGGAAAAGTTACTAACCAAATTTCTTACCTAACAGCTGATGAAGAAGATCGTCACGTTATTGCTCAAGCAAATGCTGCTTTAGCTGCTGATGGAACTTTCTCTGAAGAACGAGTTTTGGTTCGCCGTAAAGGTGGAGACGTAGATTTTGTTCTTCCAGACGATGTTGATTTCATGGACGTATCACCACGACAAGTTTGGTCAGTTGCAACAGCAATGATTCCATTCTTAGAACACGATGATGCCAACCGTGCATTGATGGGTTCAAACATGCAACGCCAATCTGTACCTCTAATTAGAGCTGAAGCTCCATTAGTTGGAACAGGTATGGAATATCGCGCTGCAGTTGATGCAGGAGATGTTGTGATTTCTGAAAAAGCTGGTGTGATTTCTGAAATTAGTGCTGACACTATTGATGTTGCTAACGAAGATGGATCATCTACTACTTACAAAGTTCAAAAGTTCCGTAGATCAAACCAAGGAACCTCCTATAACCAAAAGCCAATTGTTAAAGAAGGCGAAAAAGTTAAAGCAGGTCAAGTTCTAGCTGACGGTCCATGTACCGATGGTGGAGAAATGGCCCTTGGTCGAAACCTACTTGTGGCATACATGCCATGGGAAGGTCACAACTACGAAGACGCGATCATTTTGAATCAAAGACTTGTGCAAGATGACGTATTAACTTCCATTCACATTGAAGAACACGAAATTGATGCTCGCGACACCAAATTAGGGGCAGAAGAAATTACTCGCGATCTTCCAAACGTTTCTGAAGAAGTATTGGCAGATTTAGATGACCGTGGAATTATTCGTATCGGTGCTGAAGTTGTGCCAGGAGACATCCTTGTTGGAAAAGTAACACCAAAGGGTGAAACAGAATTAACACCTGAAGAAAGATTGCTGCGCGCAATTTTCGGTGAAAAAGCTCGTGAAGTAAGAGATACATCTTTGAAGGTTCCACACGGTGAAAGCGGAACTGTAATTGATATTAAAGTTTTCGATCGCGAACATGATGACGAAATGGGTCCAGGAGTAAACCAAATCGTTCGTGTTTACATTGCACAAAAGAGAAAAATTACTGAAGGTGACAAATTAGCAGGACGCCACGGTAACAAAGGTGTTATTGCAAAAATTCTTCCAGCAGAAGATATGCCTTTCTTAGAAGATGGCACACCTGTTGACATTGTGCTAAATCCACTTGGAGTTCCAGGACGTATGAACTTAGGTCAAGTTTTGGAATTTCATTTAGGTTGGTTAGCAAAATCTGGTTGGGATATTGAAGGCACACCAAAGTGGGCAGAAAATATTCCAGAAAACATGAGAAAAGTTCCACCTAACACAAAACTTGCAACTCCTGTATTTGATGGTGCTAGAGAATCTGAAATTACAGGTTTGATGTCAGCATCACTTCCTTCTTCAAATGGTGATCGTTTAATTGGATCAAATGGAAAAGCTCGTTTGTTTGACGGACGAAGCGGCGAACCATTCCCAATGCCAATTGCAGTTGGTTACAAATATATTTTGAAACTTCTCCATTTGGTTGACGACAAGATACATGCTCGTTCAACTGGTCCATACTCAATGATTACTCAACAACCACTTGGTGGAAAAGCACAATTTGGTGGTCAAAGATTTGGTGAAATGGACGTTTGGGCTTTGGAAGCCTATGGTGCTGCATATGCACTTCAAGAATTATTAACAATCAAATCAGACGACGTATTAGGTCGTGTGAAAGTTTACGAAGCAATTGTGAAGGGTGAAAACATTCCAGAACCTGGAATTCCAGAATCCTTCAAAGTTCTTGTTAAGGAAATGCAATCTCTAGGACTAAACGTAGAAGTTATGTCAGGAGATGGCAAAGCCATTGAAATGCGTGACACAGATGAAGACGTATTTAGAACAGCTGAAGAACTAGGTATCGACTTATCACGTCGTGAACCAAGTTCTGTAGAAGAAGTTTAAGAAACTAGGAAAAGGGCGGAAATAGAAAAATGTTAGATGTAAATAACTTTGATCAATTACGTATCGGCCTAGCTTCTGCAACTGATATTCGTAGCTGGTCACATGGTGAAGTTAAGAAACCTGAAACCATTAACTACCGAACACTAAAGCCTGAGAAAGATGGCTTGTTCTGTGAAAAGATTTTCGGACCAACCCGTGATTGGGAATGTTATTGCGGTAAATACAAACGTGTTCGATTCAAGGGCATCATTTGTGAACGTTGCGGTGTTGAAGTTACACGTGCAAAAGTTCGTCGCGAAAGAATGGGTCACATTGAATTAGCAGCACCAGTAACTCACATTTGGTACTTCAAAGGTGTTCCTTCACGTTTAGGTTACTTACTTGATCTTGCACCAAAAGATTTAGAAAAAGTAATTTATTTTGCTGCCTACATGATTACAGATGTTGATGTGGATGCACGTCACGAAGATCTTCCATCATTAGAAGCAAAACTTGATTCTGAAAAGAAGAAAATTACAAATCGCCGCGATGCAGACATTAATGCTCGTACTAAAAAACTTGAAGAAGACTTAAAAGTATTAGAAAAAGATGGTGCTAAGTCTGATCAAAAACGAAAAGTAAAAGAATCAGCAGAACGCGAAATGAATTCAATTCGCAGAAAAATTGATGCTGAAATCGACCGCCTAGCTTCAGTTTTTGATCGTTTCCGAAACCTTAAAGTGCAAGATCTTGAAGGTGACGAAATGTTGTATCGCGAAATGCGCGATAGATATGGTCGCTACTTCACCGGTGGTATGGGTGCTGCAGCAATTAAACGTCGTTTAGAAAACTTTGATCTTGTAGCAGAAGCTGCTTTGTTAAAAGAAGTAGTTCACTCAGGAAAAGGTCAAAAGAAAACCCGTGCGCTAAAAAGACTTAAAGTAATTAACGCTTTTGATGCCACCACAAATTCACCAGCTTCAATGGTGCTAGATGCCATTCCAGTTATTCCGCCAGATCTTCGCCCCATGGTTCAACTAGATGGTGGAAGATTTGCAACTTCAGATCTAAACGATTTGTATCGCCGTGTAATCAATAGAAACAATCGTTTAAAGAGATTGTTAGATCTTGGTGCACCAGAAATTATCGTGAACAACGAACGTCGAATGCTACAAGAAGCAGTTGATGCGTTGTTTGATAACGGTCGTCGTGGTCGCCCAGTAACAGGTCCAGGAAATCGTCCGTTGAAATCTTTGTCAGACATGTTGAAGGGTAAGCAGGGACGATTCCGTCAAAACTTGCTTGGAAAACGTGTTGATTACTCAGGCCGTTCTGTAATCGTTGTTGGTCCACAATTAAAACTGCATCAATGCGGTTTGCCAAAACAAATGGCATTAGAACTATTCAAACCATTTGTGATGAAACGTCTTGTTGATTTAAACCATGCACAAAACATTAAATCTGCCAAGAGAATGGTGGAAAGATCCCGTGCTGTTGTGTGGGATGTTTTGGAAGAAGTAATTACTGAACATCCAGTAATGCTTAACCGTGCTCCTACCTTGCACAGACTTGGTATTCAAGCATTTGAACCATTATTAATTGAAGGTAAAGCAATCCAAATTCATCCTTTGGTTTGTACTGCATTTAACGCAGACTTCGACGGTGACCAGATGGCAGTTCACGTTCCACTTTCAGCAGAAGCTCAAGCTGAAGCTCGTATCTTGATGTTGTCTTCAAACAACATTTTGTCTCCAGCTTCAGGTAAACCAATTACCACACCAACTCAAGACATGGTGTTGGGAATTTATTACCTAACCTTGCAAACAGCAGGTGCTAAGGGTGAAGGAAGAATTTTCTCATCTGTTGCAGAAGCTGTTATGGCCTATGACCGACGTGAACTTGATTTGCAATCTGAAATCACAATTCGCTTAAGAAACGTTTACCCACCTCACGAACATGACACACCAAAAGGTTGGTCATTTGGTAAACCACTAATTCTTAAAACAACTCTGGGTAGATCTTTGTTTAACGAGGCTTTACCTGATAACTATCCATTTATCAACTCAGTTGTGGACAAGAAGAAACTTGGCGCAGTTGTTACTGATTTAACTGAGAAATATCCAAAGATCCAAGTAGCACAAATTCTTGATCTTTTGAAAGAACTTGGTTTCCGTTGGGCAACTCGAAGTGGTGTAACCATTTCTATTGATGACGTTCTTGAACCACCAAGCAAAGATGCTTTATTGAAGAAAGCCGAAGATGTTGCAGCTAAAGTTCAAAAGAATTTTGAACGAGGCATGATCTCTGATGCTGAACGTCGTCAAGAATTAATCGATATCTGGACCAAAGTAACTGCAGAAATTGCTGAAGCTATGGAAAAGAATTTCCCAATTTCAAACCCTGTGTGGATGATGGCTCACTCTGGTGCTCGTGGAAACATGATGCAAATCAGACAGCTTGCCGGTATGCGTGGTTTGGTATCAAATCCAAAGGGTGAAATTATTCCTCGCCCAATTAAGTCAAACTTCCGTGAAGGACTTTCTGTGTTGGAATACTTCATTTCTACACACGGTGCTCGTAAAGGTTTGGCTGACACAGCATTGAGAACTGCTGATTCTGGTTACTTAACTCGTCGTCTAGTTGACGTAGCACAAGATGTGATCATCCGTGAAGAAGATTGCGGAACAGATCGCGGATTGAAAGTAACAATTGGTGAAAAGGGTCAAGATGGCGTAATTCGTCCAGTTGAATTTGTTGACACCACAGTTGCTTCACGCGTGTTGTCTGACGAAGTAAAAATTAACCAAGAAACACTTGCTCATCGTGATGACGAACTTTCAATGAGTTTAATTACTGAACTTATTGAAGACGGTGTTACTGAAATTAAGGTTCGCTCAGTATTAACTTGCGAATCAAAACTTGGAACATGTGCTCGTTGCTACGGCCGTTCAATGGCTAGTGGCAAGTTAGTTGATGTGGGCGAGGCTGTTGGAATTATTGCCGCTCAATCAATTGGTGAGCCTGGAACTCAGTTAACAATGCGTACTTTCCACACTGGTGGAGTAGCTGGTGCAGACATTACACACGGTTTGCCACGTGTTGTTGAGTTGTTTGAAGCTCGTACTCCAAAAGGTGTTGCTCCAATTAGCGAAGTAGCAGGAAGAATTCGCGTTGAAGAAACTGATAAGACTCGAAAGATCGTTGTGATTCCAAGTGATGGTGCTGAAGAAGTTGCCTATCCAGTTTCTAAGAGAACTCGTTTAATGGTTGAAGATGGACAAGCTGTTGAAGTTGGTCAACAATTAGTTGTTGGTGCAGTGGATCCTAAACAAGTACTTCGAGTACTTGGACCTAGAGAAGTTCAAGTTCACTTGGTAAACGCAGTTCAAGAAGTTTACCGCTCTCAAGGTGTAAGCATTCACGATAAGCACATTGAGGTAATTGTGCGCCAAATGCTACGTCGCGTAACCATCATCGAATCTGGAGATGCAAATCTTCTACCTGGTGAATTGGTTGATCGCGTGGTATTTGAAACTGAAAACAGAAGAGTTGTGCAAGAAAGTGGTAAACCAGGTTCAGGAAGACCAGAACTTATGGGTATCACCAAAGCATCTCTTGCAACTGAATCATGGTTGTCAGCCGCATCCTTCCAAGAAACAACTCGTGTTCTAACTGATGCTGCAATCAATGAGAAATCAGATTCACTTGTTGGTTTGAAAGAAAACGTGATCATTGGAAAACTAATTCCAGCTGGAACTGGTTTGCCACGTTACCGTCACGTTCGAGTTGAACCAACCGAAGAAGCAAAAGCTGCAATGTATGCCTCAATGTCAAGTTACGACGATATTGATTACACCTCATTTGGTGTAGGTGGCGGACAAGCTGTGCCTTTGGATGATTATGACTCAGGGGCTAATCAAAGATAATTAGAGAAATAAAAAATGGCCCCCAAAAATGGGGGCCATTTTTATTTAATCAATAACAGTTCGTCTAGGGCCAACACCCCAGGCAATGTAATTCCACATCCAGTCAGCAATAACACTGATTCGATTTCTTCCTCCTGCTAAATAGAAAACATGAAGTGCGAGCCAAGTAAGCCAAGCAAGTGTGCCATGCAGTCTTAATCCACCAGGCATTTCAACAACTGCTCTTCTTCTACCAATTGTTGCCATTTGACCTTTGTCGGTGTATTTAAATTTTGTTAATTCCTTATTGTTTTTTAGATTTATTATTTGCTTAGCAACATGTCGTCCCATTTGTAATGCTACGGGAGCAATCATTGGCAAAGGGTTACCTTTAAATTGTAAATGAGCACCATCACCAATTACAAAAACACCTGAAGTAGTTTGCAGATTGTCACTAATCATCAATCGATTAGATCTATCTGTTTCACCTAAAGATGTCCAAGTTGAATAAGCAGCCACTCCTGCTGCCCAAATAAAAGTTCCACCAGTTAAAACCTCGCCACTTTTTAGGTGAACTTCTGTTTTATCCATTTGGTCAACTGCTGAATTAGTCTTTACAGTTACGCCTATTTCTTCTAATTCTGATTGAGCATGTTTAGAAGATTTCTCGTGAAACATTGGTAAAACTCTAGGTCCTGCTTCAACTAAAGTGACACTTGCTTGTTTGTAAAGTTTAGGAAATTCATGCTTCATACTTTTTTGTAATTCTGCAACTGCACCAGAAACTTCAACGCCAGTAGGACCTGCACCAATAACTACTACTTTTAGAGCATCTGTTGGCTGATGGCCTGCTTCAACTTCTTCATACATGCCAAGTAGTTGCTTTTTAATTTTTCTAGCTTCAACTATCGATTTCATTTGCAAAGCATTTTCTTGAACACCACTCACACCAAAAGTTGTTCCAGCGCTACCAGTTGCTAAAACTAATTGGTCATATTGAATTGTGGCTTGATCAGCTAAAGTTATTGTTTTTGAATCAGTACTTACTTTTGTTACCTCACCTCGACGAAAAAGTACTCCAGGAATAGCTGCCCTTACTGGATAAGCAATGTCATCTTCAGGTAAACCACCTGTTGCAACTTGGTATAGCAGAGGAGAAAAAAGTTGATAGGGGTGTCTATCAACAATTGTTACTTCAATATCTTTTTGTCCAGCCAGCTTTCGGGCTGTTGCTAGCCCACCAAAGCCTGCTCCCACAATGACAACTCTCATAAGGCTAATTATGACGGCTAATTGAGTTAACTACCATTTAAAATTGCCCTAATTTTTCTTAATTAAAAACATCTGTTGGAAGATCAAGCACTTCATCCATCACACCTGATGGTTGAACTTTGTCATATTGAATTTCAATGTTGCTAAAAACTCTTTTTCCTGATTCTGAAGTGACTGGTTTAGTTAATTTGATTTCAACTGCCGAAATGACGTCTTTTCCTTCATAACAACTTGGTTCACAGTCATTGGCTGTGGAAGTTCCAGCTCCAATTGCCTCGGTGGAGGTCCAGCTAGACCAGGTGATTTCATTCAAAATTTGACCCGCATCAGCGCAATAAAGGACCAATTCGACTGGTTTTTCCTCGAAAGTCACGCAATTGACTACATATATATCTGTATTTCCACTGGTTTGAGCCACAGGAGCAGCCTGATTACAGCCCGAAACCACGAGGGAAAGGGTCAGGAGGGACAGAAGTCTCATTAGCACAAAATGAGGCTAGCGCCTGGGAACCCGACCCCCGATGTCGGGCGTGCCGTGGCCATTGCGTAAATTGGTATCTCGCGTCTCAAGTGAAAAAAGGGGATTTTCCCTCACGCATTTGATCGTTAACTTTCAGCAAGATCGAAAGAAATTAAGTACAAAAGAGAAACTGGAGTAACTGCGTGCCTACGATTCAACAACTCGTACGCAAGGGTCGCCAAGAAAAATCGGCGAAGAGTAAAACACCAGCGCTAAAAGGTTCACCTCAGCGCCGTGGTGTTTGTACACGCGTTTATACAACAACTCCAAAAAAACCAAACTCTGCTTTAAGAAAAGTTGCACGTGTTCGTTTATCTTCCGGTATGGAAGTCACTGCATACATTCCAGGTGTTGGACATAACTTGCAAGAACATTCAATTGTTTTAGTTCGTGGTGGACGTGTTAAAGATCTTCCAGGTGTTCGTTACAAAATTATTCGTGGTTCTCTAGATACACAAGGTGTAAAAGATCGTAAGCAAGCAAGAAGCCGTTATGGTGCAAAGAAAGAGAAAAGCTAATGCCACGTAAAGGTCCTGCGCTTAAGCGCCCGTTAGTTTCAGATCCAGTTTATTCTTCACCACTAATTACACAATTAGTAAATAAGATTTTATCTCGCGGTAAAAAATCAACTGCAGAATCAATTGTTTACGGTGCACTAAATGGTGCAAAAGATAAAAGTGGAACAGATCCAATTATTACTTTGAAAAAAGCTTTAGAAAATATTAAACCAACTGTTGAAGTTAAATCACGACGTGTTGGTGGTGCAACTTATCAAGTTCCAGTTGAAGTAAAACCTGCAAGAGCAACTGCATTAGCTCTTCGTTGGTTAGTTGATTTTTCAAGAGTTCGCAGAGAAAAATCAATGACTGAAAGATTGATGAATGAAATTTTGGATGCATCAAATGGTTTAGGTGCATCTGTTAAAAAACGCGAAGACACCCACAAGATGGCTGAAGCAAATAAGGCATTTGCTCACTATCGCTGGTAATTAGGAAAAGGAAAAGAAAACAGTGGCAACAGGTACGCAGCTCGATTTAGCTACGGTGCGAAATATTGGCATCATGGCTCATATCGACGCGGGCAAAACTACAACTACTGAACGAATTCTTTTCTACACAGGCGTTAACTACAAAATTGGTGAAGTTCATGATGGTGCAGCAACTATGGATTGGATGCCACAAGAACAAGAACGCGGTATCACCATTACATCTGCTGCAACAACTTGTACATGGGATGACCATTTAATTAACATCATTGACACTCCAGGCCACGTAGATTTCACAGTTGAAGTAGAACGTTCTCTTCGAGTGCTTGACGGTGCAGTTGCAGTGTTTGACGGAGTTGCTGGTGTTGAACCACAATCAGAAACCGTTTGGCGCCAAGCAGATCGTTACAAAGTTCCACGTATTGCATTCATTAACAAACTTGATAGAACCGGTGCAGTTTATACCCGCACTTACGACATGTTGATTGAAAGATTGCATGCACCAGTTGTGTTATTACAACTTCCAATTGGAACTGAAGGCGAATTCGCAGGAATCGTAGATTTGATTGACATGAAAGCTTATGTTTGGGACTTAGAAGCAAACAAGGGTGACGAATTTGAAACTTTAGAAATTCCAGCAAAAATGTTAGATGAAGCAAAAGCTAAACGTGCTGAAATGATTGAAAAACTTGCTGACATTGATGATTTAATTATGGAATTGTTCATGGAAGAAAAAGAACCATCAAGAGAACAAATCATTGCTGCAATTCGTAAAGGCACAGTTAACTTCTCAGTTGTTCCAGTAATTATGGGTTCTGCATTTAAAAACAAAGGTGTACAACAAATGTTGGACGCAGTTGTGAGATATCTGCCAAGTCCATTAGAAGTTGGTGCCATTAAAGGTTTCAAGCAAGGAGATCCTTCAGTTGAAATTGATAGAGCACCTTCTGAAGACGAACCATTCTCAGCTCTTGCATTCAAGATTATGAGTGATCCTCATCTTGGAAAATTGACTTACATTCGTATTTATTCTGGAAAATTAGAACCAGGAACATCAGTACTAAATGCAACAAAAGATAGAAGAGAAAGAATTGGCAAGATTTATCAAATGCACGCCAACAAGCGTGAAGAAAGAGAATCAGCAACTGCAGGTTTAATCGTGGCAGTTATGGGATTAAAAGACACCACTACAGGTGACACACTTTGTGATCAAGATAAACCAGTTGTTCTTGAATCAATGG
>JAPLAV010000025.1 GCA_026393095.1 Actinomycetota bacterium
AAACAGTTGCTCTTTTATTAGACACCAGAGTTAAAGATCCCCGTTTAGGTTTTGTAACTATTACTGAAGTTCGCATCACTGGTGATTTAAGAGAAGCTACCGTTTTCTACACAGTTTTAGGTGATGACGACAAAAGAGATAGCACCAAAGCAGCACTTGAGTCTGCTAAGGGAATGCTTCGAAGCGAAGTTGGTAAAGCTTTAGGAATTAGACACACTCCTTCTTTGCAATTCTTACTTGATGGAATTCCAGAAAATGCAATTCATATCTCAGAAGTTTTAAGAACAGCGCAAGAACGAGATCAAGAATTACAAAATATTGCAAAAGCTGGAAAATATGCAGCAGGAGAAGATCCTTACCGACATAAAGAACGCGATGAATCAAATCAAGCAAGTAGCTAACGAAATTCATGGTTTTGTCATTGTGGACAAACCAACAGGAATGACTTCACATGATGTTGTGCACCAAATTAGAAAATTAGCGAACACAAAAAAAGTAGGACACGCAGGAACTCTTGATCCAGATGCAACAGGAGTTTTAGTTGTTGGCTTAGGAAAAGCAACCAGGTTATTAACTTTTATTGTGGCAGATAATAAAACTTACCAAGCAACTATTCGCTTAGGCCAATCTAGAACAACAGATGATGCGCAAGGTGAAATTATTGAAACAAAGAACTGTGAAAAAATCACTGAAGAAGCAATAAAGACAGAATTAGATAAATTTGTAGGAGATATTCAACAAATCCCATCATCAGTAAGTGCAATAAAAGTCGATGGCAAAAGAGCTTACGATTTGGTTCGACAGGGTGAAAAAGTTGAATTAGCACCAAGAGCAGTTCATATAAGTGCTATTGATGTGCATGAAATAAAGAAAATAGATGAATTTATAGATGTTGCTGTAACAGTTCATTGTTCAAGTGGAACTTATATAAGAGCACTTGCTAGAGATTTGGGAAACAACCTTGAAGTGGGTGGACATTTAACAAGTTTGCGTAGAACGCAATCAGGGCAATGGTCAATTACTAATTCACAAAAACTTGCTGATTTAAAACCTGGAAATTTACCAATAATTTCTATGGCCCAAGTTGCAACTTCTATCTTTCCAAGTGTGACCATCGGTGAGGTTGAAGCACAAGATTTTGTTCATGGCAGAAGTGTTCGAATTGCTCATACCCCGGCCGAAATTTTAGCTGTCATTGATAAAACTCCAACTCTGATTGCATTAGCTCATGGTGATGGTGTCATGCTTAAGCCAAATGTTGTTTTTGCTAATGGCGCTATAGGAGTTTAGAAATTAAAATGCGTCGCTGGTTTAACCTAAATGAAGTTGACTCCAATTTAACTCCATCTGTTGTTGCCATTGGAGTATTTGATGGAGTTCATCGTGGACATCAAGATTTAATTTCTAGAGCAAAAGATGTTGCAACCTCAAAAGGAATTTCTTTAATAGCTGTAACTTTTGATCCTCATCCAAGAGGCGTAGTTGGAAGCAATCCACCTTTGGCACTTGCCTCACTTGATTTTCGTTTAACTCTTTTAGAGCGCTGCGGAGTGGATGCAACTTTAGTTTTGTCTTTTACTAAAGAATTGGCTTCTCTTTCTCCTGATGAATTTTTGAAAAAAGTATTAGTTGATCACTTACACGCCAAACATGTTGTGGTGGGGGATAATTTTAAATTTGGATTTAAAGCCGCAGGAGATACTAATTATCTTGCAGAATTTGGTAATGAAAATGGATTTAGTACTGCTGTATTTGAAAGATTTAGTGATGGGAAAGAACCTTGGTCATCAACTCGAGCCAGAAATTACATTGAATCTGGGGAAGTTGATAAGGCAGCACTTGTATTAGGAAGATTTCCACGCCTTGAAGGTATAGTTGTGCATGGAGATCACAGAGGCCGTGAACTTGGTTATCCAACCGCAAATTTAGAAACACCACATCAAATGTCAGTTCCCGAAGATGGAATTTATGCAGGTTATTTATTTAGATCAAAAACGAATGAAGTTTTACCTGCAGCAATATCAAT